>CAZCKI010000181.1:0-6717 GCA_964498815.1 uncultured Burkholderiales bacterium | reverse complement strand
GCTGACGGCGCAGTACGGCGCCTGGGTGTACGCGATCCTGTTTGCGATCATTTTTGCCGAGACCGGACTGGTGGTGACGCCGTTCCTGCCGGGCGACTCGCTGCTCTTTATCGCCGGTTCGCTGGCAGCACTAGGCAGCATGAACGTGCACTTGATGGCGGTACTGCTGTGCCTGGCGGCGTTTGCGGGCAATTGCGTGAATTACGAAATCGGCCGCTATTGCAGGACCAATTTTTTCGTCGATAACAAGTCGCGATTCCTGAATCCAGTCTACGTTGCCCGCACCCACGAATTTTTCGAGCGCTGGGGCAGCATTGCCGTGGTGATGGCGCGTTTCGTGCCGTTCCTGCGTACCTATGTCCCGTTCGTGGCCGGCATGGGCGCCATGTCGCGCCACACCTACTATCTGTATACCCTGATCGGCGCACTCGCCTTGGTCGGCATGCTCGTTTATCTGGGATATTTCTTCGGCAATATCCCCTGGATCAAGGACAACCAGGGTTTGCTGGTCATCGCCATCGTCGTGATCAGCGTGGTGCCGGTCGCCTTCGGACTTCTCAAGGCGCGGTTCGCGAAACCGAAGTCGCCCTGACGTAGGCGATCGCGGCCGCGAAAAAGACGATTGCCAGCGCGCATTCCAGCAACGCCAGCCGCTGCGACATTCCGCCGTCGGTCCAGGCCCGCACCGCGCCTTCGGCAAAGTAGGCGAGGATCAGCATCGAAGCCCATTGAAACGTATAGCGCTTGCCGTGCAGGATGCCGAATAGCGGCGCCAGCAAAGGCAGCGCCTTCAGCGTAAGCCACGAACCGCCGGGCCGCACGGGCGCCAGCGCACCTTCCCAGGCGATGCATAGCACGACCAGCAAGATCAAGGCAGCGGTGGAAATGAAATGCGCCGCGCGAGCGGCAGGCGTCGGCTTCACACCGACAGTTTTGCCGCCACGCCGGCGAGGCGCTTGCCGAGTGCGAAGGCGAGCTTTTTCTCGGCGTCGGTGAGTGTGGCGTCACCGGCGCTGCCCGCGACGTGACTGGCGCCGTAGGGCGTGCCACCGCCGGTGGTCGAATTGAGCTCGGGCTCGGTGAAAGGAATGCCGACAATCACCATGCCGTGGTGCAGTAGCGGCACCATCATCGTCAACAGAGTCGATTCCTGCCCGCCGTGCTGGGTCGCGGTGGATGTGAACACGGCGGCCGGCTTGCCGGCCAGCGTGCCCTGCACCCATTCGCCGCCGAGACCGTCCAGGAAATACTTCATCGGCGCCGCCATATTGCCGAAGCGAGTGGGGGATCCCAGCGCCAGGCCCACGCATTCGCGCAGGTCGGCGGCGGTCACATAGGGCGGTCCGTCGCCGGGTACCGACGGTGCTGCCGCTTCGACGACGGTGGACACTTTGGGTACCGTGCGCAGGCGCGCGCTCATGCCGGGCACGCTGTCGACCCCGCGCGCAACGTGCCGCGCCAGTTCGCGCACCGAACCGGCATGGGAGTAGTAGAGGACCAGGACTTCGGGCATCGCGGACTTCGGAAAGTTGGGATTCGCGGCTATTATACGGAGCGCCATGTTGAGACAAATACTTTCCTACCTGCAATACCTGGTTCGCCGCTTTTTCGACGACCGCTGCCTGACGGTCGCGGGCAGCCTCACCTTCACCACGCTGTTGGCGCTGGTGCCGGTGTTCACCGTCTTCGTCACCTTGTCGGCGAAATTCCCGGCCACGCGCGACACCGTGATGGCGGTCAAGGCCTTCATCCTGAAGGCCCTGGTGCCCGACGTTGCCGGCAAGACCGTCGCCGTGTACATGGAACAATTCGCCGACAATGCGTCGAGGCTGACCCTGATCGGCGTGCTGCTGATCGCGGCGACGGCGGTGGCTTTGCTGTTCACCATCGACAGCGCCTTCAACGACATCTGGCGTTCGCGCAAGAGCCGCGGCTGGTGGACCCGCCTCACCGCCTACAGCGCCTTGCTGGTGTTCGGTCCGCTGCTGATCGGCGCCAGCCTGTCGCTCACCTCCTACCTGGTGCACTGGACGCGGCAATTCGACCAGGTGCTGCCGTTTCTCGACGACGGCCTGCTGCGCGGCATCCCTTTTCTGCTATCGACGACGGCGCTGGTGCTGGCCTACAAGGTCATGCCGGTCCGCTATGTGCCTACGCGCCACGCCGTGGGCGGGGCACTGATGGCAGCGGCGTTGTTCGAACTCGTCAAATACGGGTTTGTGGTCTACATCCGAAAGGTACCGACCTACAACCTGGTCTACGGTGCCTTTGCCAGTGTGCCGATTTTTCTCCTCTGGCTGTATTGCTGCTGGGTGGTGGTCCTGGTTGGCGCCGAGATTGCGGCGACGTTTTCCTATTTTTACCACGTCAATTCGCAGCGGCGCGGCGCCAACCCGGATGTGGCGGGTGCCGCCGCGATCCTCGATGCGCTGGCGATGGCGGGTGTGCCGATCCCTTTCAAGGGAGTGCAACAGCGCGCACCGATGCCGATCGACCTGGCGGAAGACCTGCTGGAACACCTGGTGGCAGCGGGACTGGTTGCCGTCGAAGACGGCAAGGGCGGCAAGCGCTACCGCCTCGCGCTGGCGCGGCTGGATATCGAACCTGCCGCCATCGCGGCCGCCCTGGACTAGGGCCAGTTCACGATTTCAACGTGAATAGGCCCTAGGACGGCTGGAACTGGAACATGTCGAAACGAGACGTGCGTTCGATCAGCGTGGTCGCCCGCACATTGGATAGGCTTTCGGCATCGTTCAGCTCGAATTCGCGCAGATCCGCGAAGGTATCGGTCACCGTCAGCAGGGTGTCGGCGTCGGCTTCCGGCGTCACCGGCATCAACAGCAGTGCCGGGATCGGCTTGGAGCCGCCTATGGTCGGCTCTATCGTCACGCTATAGGCTGCGGGCGACATCAATTCCAGGCCGAATTCAAGCGACGCGCCATCGAGCAGGGTGAGCCAACGCACCACGCCGAGATTCCAGCTGCGGCCGCCGACAAAACGCACGCCGACCGCCTCACCGACGGTGACGCCGACACTGCCGACATCCTCCCGATGCAGCCGCAGGCCGTTGGCGCTCTGATTCAACACCACCCACTGCTCGATGCCCATCGACTTGGAAATCGGGTCGTCCGGAATCTTCAGCAGCGGAATCGTGTCGCCGTCGCGGATCGCCTGCGCATCGGCTTCCGGATTCTCGTTGGCGGCCATTTCGGCGAAAAATGCCACCGATTTGACGCCGCTGCAGAGCGCCACCGGCGACTCGGTCGGATTGCGGCGGAACTGGCGCTTGGGCGGGTCGCCCCACAAACGGGAGAGGCGCGCATACAGGTCGTTAAGATCGTGGGTGGCGCGGCTTTGGGCTGCGGCGCTGGAACTCGCGGTACGGATCTTCTGCTGCAGGCGCTCGGCCAGCTTGGCGGCATGAATCACCCGCAGCACCTGGCCCGCCGGCGGCTTGTTACCTTGCACCAGCAGCTTCGGCGCCTGGTCGGAGTCGAGTGCGGCGACGAACAATCGCTGCGGGTCGAGGCCATCGGCATTGCCGCGCAGTTCCATGAGGCCGCGGTTTTGCATCAGGAAGTCGCTGACCTTTTCGATCTCTCTTTGCATCAGCCGGTACGGGTCGGCCAGCGAGACCATGATCATTTCGGTGAAAAAATCGTTCACGGTCAACTTGTCGGCTTCGTCGCCGGGTTCATTCAGCAAGCCTTGTTCTTCGGCGTAGAGGTACAGCTTGTACGCTTCCTGCCAGACGCCGGGCGGGGCGGGGTGGTAGGTCTTGTAACTTTGCAGGAGCAGGCCGCGCAGGAATCGCATCGCCCGGCACAGGGGGGCGGGCAGGTTCTTCTTGGCGTTGAACAGGATCATCTTGGTGGATTTCTCCATCAGCAGGATCTTGTATGCCGTGCAGCATTCGGTTCGAATCTGGCTCGCCAGGTCAAAGGCGTCACGCTGCTTGGCCGGCAATGGCAGGCTGCCGTAGGCGTAAATCGCCTCGAGCTCATCGAGTATGACCAGCACTACCGGTCGATACACTTCCATCAGTTCGACGCGATCGTCGGCCGACAGCTTGGCCTGGTTCAGCGCGGCGAGGTTTTGACCGAGTATTCGCGCGGCGTCGACCACCTTGGTCATCGGCAGGGATTCGACCCAGGAACGTGCCTTTTTCGGATTGGTCTCGATTTCCTTCGGCAAGGTCTTGCCGGGAACCGGAATCGACAAACTCAGCGCCATTCAACCCCCTGCGGTTTCGCGCGTTATGGTACCAATCGCATCGTGGATGATACGATGTGTCCTGACAGCGTCTGTCTCGATTTTAACAGAGACCAACATGAACCGTTCCCGCCAATCCCTGCAAAAATTAAGGGTCTTTCTGCTTGCCCTCACACTGCTGGCGACCGGCGTCTGCCACGCATTTGACCTCAAGGATACCTCCGGCCAGCCGCAGCGCCTGGCGGACCTGAAGGGAAAATGGGTGGTGGTCAACTTTTGGGCGACCTGGTGCGCGCCCTGCGTGAAGGAAATCCCCGACATTGCCGCCTTCGCCAAGGAGCAGGGCGACAAGGTGCGCGTGATCGGCGTGGCGCTCGACTGGGACGAAACCGGCAAGCGCGAGGCCGATGAGGCCAAGGTCAAGTCTTTTGCGAAAAAAGTCGGCCTGAGCTATCCGCTGGTATTGGGGACGGACGCCAGCGAAAAAACCTTCGGCCGCTTGAAGGGCATGCCGACCACCTTCGTGTACGACCCGGCCGGCAAGCTCGTCTTCCAGAAGACCGGCAGTATCACCAAGGAAATGCTGACCAGGATCGTTGCCGGCGAAAAGATCGGCTAGAACGAAGGCCCTTGCGGCCAGCGGCCGCCGGCGATGCTGAAATGGCATTGTCACGGTACGGAAAAGCGCTTGTAACAGCGTGTGTTTATCGTCACGGGCTGATCCCCGTGAACGAAAGCCGAACATGCGCACTCTTTTTCTCTTGCTTGCCTGCGGGCTGGCTGTTGCGGCGCAGGCGGCCGCCATCTACCCGATCGACCGTGCGACCATCCTGGCCGGCAGCAAATTCGACTTCAAGGTGGAATTCGACGGCATCGTCGATCGCGACCGCGTCAAGGTTACGATCAACGGCGTGGACCACGCCGCCGCGCTGGGCCGAGCCGCCACGTTTGTCGAGAATGAAGACGGCCTGAAAGCCAGCTCGCTGCTATTGCGCGATGTCTCGCTCACCAAGCCGGGTCGCTACCGGATCGAAGCCGGCGACGGCACGCACAGCATGGCGGTGACCTGGGAGGTATTCGCCACCGGCTCGCGCAAGGCAAAAAACGTGATCCTGTTCATCGGCGACGGCATGGCGGTGGCCAATCGCACCGCCGCGCGCATGCTGGGCAAGGGCATCAAGGAGGGCAAGTATCTCGGCAAGCTGTCCTTCGACGACATGCCGCATATGGCCCTGATCGGTACCTCGGGCATGGATTCCATCATTACCGACTCCGCCAACTCCATGTCGGCGTACTGCACCGGCCACAAATCTGCGGTCAACGCCATGGGTGTGTATGCGTCCCGCGCCAAGGACAACCTCGCCCATCCCCGCGTGGAGACGCTGACCGAACTCATCAAACGCAAGACCAAAATGGCAGTCGGTATCGTTACCGACGCGGAAATCCAGGACGCGACCCCGGCCGGCATGTTCGCCCACACCCGCCGCCGCAGCGACAAGGACATCATCACCGAGCAGCTTTTCTTTAGCCGCGCCGACGTCATCATGGGTGGTGGCTCCGCCTACTTCATGCCCAGCACGCAAGCCGGTTCCAAACGCAAGGACAGCAATAGCTACGTGCCCCTGTTTCGCGCCGATGGCTATGCTTTCGCCGCTACCGACGCCGAAATGAAAGCGGCCGCCGCGAATCGCGGCACCGCGCGCTTGCTCGGCCTGTTCCACCCGGACAATATGGACGGCGCGCTCGATCGCCGCTATCTGAAAAAGGGCACGGTGGACAAATTCCCCGACCAGCCCGACGTGGCCGATATGACGCGTGCCGCGCTCGACGTGTTGTCGCGCAACCAGAACGGCTTCGTGCTGATGGTCGAGGCAGGGCTGATCGACAAATTCAACCATCCGCTCGACTGGGAGCGTAGTGTGTACGACACCATCATGCTGTCCAACGCCGTGCAGGTGGCGAAGGACTTCGCTGCCCGGCATCGGGACACGCTGATCATCGTCGTGCCCGATCATACCCACGGTGTGTCGATCGTCGGCACCATCGACGACGACAAGCCCGGCAGCGATATGCGTGAAAAAGTCGGCGTCTACGAACTGGCGGGCTTTCCCAACTATCCGCCGCCGGACGCGGCCGGCTATCCGCCCTCGGTGGACGTCAGCCGCAGGCTCGCCATGTTCTACGGCAACACCCCCGATTACTACGAAACTTTCCGCCCCAAGCTCGATGGTCCCTTCGAACCCTCGGTCGGGGATGCCGACAAGAACATCCTGCCCAATCCGAAGTACCGGGACGTCCCCGGCGCCATCCTGCGGGTCGGCAATCTTTCCAAGACCGGCTCGCGCGCTTCGCCCGAAGGCACGCACACGGCGGACGACGGTGTTCTGACGGCGATGGGGCCGGGTTCGGAGCAATTCCACGGCTTCATGGACAATACCGAGGTGTTTCGGGTGATCGTGAACAGCCTGGGTCTGGCGCCCGGCAAGCCCGCCAAAAAATAGGCGC
>CAZCKI010000180.1:0-6729 GCA_964498815.1 uncultured Burkholderiales bacterium | reverse complement strand
ATACGAGCGATTGTAGCGCTTGGAAGCTGGCAGGAGCGTGACAGAACGGTGACAAGCGCTGTGACAGGCGTTTAGCCAGCCCGATATCGTGCTCGCTCAAGGAGATAGGCCTCGCGTGCCTCGGCACGCGCCGCTTTCGCACGCATGTAGTCCAATCTGGCGAGATCCCTTTCCTGCCAATGATTGCGTTCCGCGTCCTGTTCGGCCCGCGCGATTCGCTCGTGCATGGTTCGCACCCAGGCCTGCTGGTGCGCGAGGCGCTTGGCGGCGGTGTAGTCAAATTGCGCGGTGCTGAACGGTGCCGTGCTTTCGGGCGCCGCAGGCGCGGGTAGCGCCGCCAACAAAGGCGATGCCGGCTGGGCGCGCGATTGCCACGCTACGACCTGCCGGCGCGACATAGGTAACGCGCCATGCGCCGCGCGTTCGCCAACGGCAAGATCGCCCTGTGCAACGCGGAGGGGCGGCGGCACGGCAACAGCGGGTACCGCGAGCGCGGGAAGGCCTGCAATCGACGGCAGCGCGCGGGCAATATCGTCGTTGGAGCTCGCTTCCCAGGCCGCATTGGCGGTGACGATGGCTGCAACCGAAAAGCACGCCACCGTGCCGGCCAGCGGTTGTCGAGAGGTAAAGAGGTTCATATCCGCATCCTTTCTGTCGTATCGATGTATACCCACGTTGGGTATTCCGTTTCGACGCGATCATGGTTCCAGAAAGATGCGGCGACCTGTGGGAACCTGCGACGAATCGCAGGTCTTTCGGTGCGAACGGCGCGCTATTGGCCTTCGCGCGTTTCGATATCCCTAAAATGGTCCGACCAGGGCAGTGCCGAGCGCCGCCAAATCTGCAACGTGGGCGCAAGCTGCTCGCGCTGCGTGAGGCAACCCACGCGCAACACATAGACCTGCGGGTCGTGCTCGGAGCTAGCGTACACCGGCGAGCCGCAATCACCGCAAAACGACTGCACCCGCCGCGCGCCGCTGTCGGCGGTCTTGATGTAGATCTTGGGCTCGCCTTGCAGCACAAAGCTCGCCTTGTCTACGGCGACCACCACGCGGTAGGCCGATCCGGAGAAGATCTGGCAATCGCTGCAATGGCAGAGCCGCACCCGCCCAGGATCGACGATACCCTCGTAGCGGATGCTGCCGCAATGGCAACGACCGTCGACTTTCACAGTGTCCCTTTCCCGGCGCCTATCAGCGGCTATTTCCTGTCGCTCATCACCAACAGCGTAAAGGTGCCCGGCTTCATGGTGCGGCGAGGACGGGTCTGGCCGGGCGCGGGCGGCGCTTCGTCGAACTCCGCGCTGACCAGATACACATCGTGATTGTTGGTGTTGAGCGCCATGGTGCGGGCGCTGCGTTGCGTCTTGGCCGTTTGCTGTACGCTGAACTTGTCCGCGCTTTCCTCTTTGACCACCGTCAGCGTGCCGTCGCCCTGCGAACTGAAGGCCAGTTTGCTCTGCGGGTCGAAGGCATTGGCGTCCACTCCCTCGCCGATCGGCAACGTTGCGACCACCTTGCCGTTGTCGGCATTCAGCACCAGCATGACCTTGCTGTGGCAACCGACAAACAGGCGGCGGCTGGCCGCGTCGATGGCGAGGCCGGCCGGCTCATCGCAACCCGGCAAGGCCCAAGTCTGTGCGACCACGTTTTTAGCCGTGTCGATCACGGCGAGCTCATTCTTGTCCTCGATATCGAGAAACATCATGCCCTTGCCGTCCGCCACCGCCGCTTCCGGTTTGCCGCTGAGCGGGATGGTCGCAATCAACTTGTCGGCGACGGCATCGATCACGCTGGCGTTATGGGTGCGGCCGTTGAACGCATAGATACGCTTGGCGACCGAGTCGTAGGCGATGAAATCCGGGTTTTCCCCACCGGTAGTGGCGACCTTGGCGAGGATCTTCAAGGTCTTCGCGTCGAATACGGTGACCGAATTGTCGCGGCCGTTGCTGGTGTAGCCCTTGCCGAGATCGTTCGCCAGCGCCACGCCGTGCACACCGGGGGTGTCGGCGATCTCGCCGATCACGGTGCCCTTGTCCGGATCGACCACCTGTACGCGCGTAGCGCGGGTGATGAACAGCCGGTTGGACGGCGCATCGTAGGTGAGATAGTCCCAGCCGCCTTCGCCGCCGATCTTGAACTGATGCTTCAGCGTGTATTCGGCTGCGGTCGCAGCCACGGAAAGACAGAGCGCAGCAATCAGTGACGCACAGCGGGCAAGTTTCGGCATCAAAGAACTCCGGCAAAGGGCAGGACGCAAAGTATATATCGCAAATGAAAAGAGCCGCCCGCAGGCAGCCCTTTGCGAAGAGGCTGGCTTTCCGATCAGCCCATAGCCCCGGTGATGCCGGCGATTACCCCCATCACCAGGCCCAGCACGACCGAAATCACGATCGCGATGATGATGACCAAGGCGGTATAGCCGACTGCTTTTTCCTTCGGACATTTCATAAGTACCGGCAGCCCCAGGTAGAGGACATAGATGCCGTAAATGGCGGCAACCAGTATCAATATTGCCAATATCGGCACCACGTTCAGGACACCCGCCAGCCACGCCGGCGTCTGGCTGAATGTGATTACTTTCAGCGCCTGCAAGAAATTCTTTTCGCCTTCAAAGGTGGGCGCAAGCGCATTGACCACCAGCGCGGCCACGTAGACGATAACCAAGCCCACCACCAATTGCAAGATGGACTGGGTCAACGCCGAGGTGATGCCCACGGCGCGCGTGCCCATGAAGGGAATCGTCATACCAAAAATCACCAGGCCGACGAATTTCGCGACAGCGCCGATCGCCGTCAGCGGCAGGATGTACGAGGTATACAGGTCGCCGACGGTGGTGGTTTCCGTGGCGATCACCGGCCATTCCTCAGCCGGCTTGGTGACGATGTTGGTGACTCTGCTGACAATGTTCATGACTCCCCCTTGTTTGGCTGGATGGTACGCAAGCGAATTGCCTCCGGAAGCCCTCCCTGTCAGGGTGACCGGCGCAAAAGAGACACTATCACAGGCAGCGGGGAGCCGGTTGGGATTGCGACGAATTCCACTTTTCCTTCCGCAAAAGCCGCATATTCTTTACACTCACGGCTGGCCAAACGAGGGAAAGCCCGCATGAAACGCATATTCAAGTGGATCGGTATTGTTGTCCTGACGGTGATGTTGCTGATCGGCGCGCTGGCCGCGCACACCTGGTACGCGAAACCGCTCTCGATCAACTGGTACTACACGCGCATCTTCGCGCAATTCGCGCTCGACAATCCGGAACTGTTGACCCAGTTGCGGATGCTGGAAGGCCTCGGCCTGCGCGGGCACAACGCCAAGCTGGCCGATGCCTCGCCGGCAGAGACCGAGCGCCAGTTCGCCAAGCTAAAAAGTGACTACGCCACCCTGACCAGCTACGACACAAGCCATTTCACCGGGCAGGACAAGCTCTCCTACGAGATTCTCGAGCACTACCTGCACGCGCAGGTCGTCGGCGAAGCCTTCCGCTATCACGATTTTCCGGTCAACCAGATGTTCGGCATCCAGAGTGCCCTGCCCAATGTCCTTACCGAAGCGCAGCAGGTTAACGATGCCACCGACGCCGAGAACTACATCGCCCGCCTCAACCTGTTCGAGCAAAAATTCGACCAGGTGATCGAAAGCCTCAAGCTGCGCGAAAGCCGCAATATTGTGCCGCCGCGCTTCGTCGTCGAAAAAGTGGGCGAACAGATCAAGACCTTTCTGGCGCCGGGCGCCGCCGGCAATACCCTGGTCCTCTCATTCAAGACGAAGCTCGCCAAGATTCCCGCCGACAAGATGGATCAGGCGACGCGCGATACGTTCCTCAAGCGCGCGGAGGAAAGCACCGCCGTGCACGTGATGCCGGCCTACAGCAAGCTGGCCGCCTATTTGACTTCGCTGCTCGCCAAGGCGCAGCGCAACGACGGCGCCTGGGCGCTGCCAGACGGCGACAAGTACTACCAATACATGGTCGAGCTGAATACCACGACCACCATGAAAGCAGCCGACGTCCACCAGCTGGGCCTCGATGAAGTGCAGCGCATCGGCATGGAAATCGACCAGATACTCGACGGCCAGGGCCTCAAGCCCGGCACGCGCGGCGAGCGCATCGCCGAGCTCTCCAAACAGCCGGCGCAACTCTATCCCGACAACGACGTCGGCCGTGCGCAAATTCTCAAGGACTACCAAAGCATCATCGACGAAATCACCGCCGGCCTCGATCCCTACTTCGGCATCAAACCCAAGTCGAAAGTGATCGTCGAGCGCGTGCCGGTATTCACGGAAAAGACCGCCCCCGGCGCGTACTACAACGGCCCGGCCTTTGACGGCTCCAAGCCGGGCGTGTTCTACGCCAATCTGCGCAAGCTCGATTCACTGCCCAAGTTCGGCATGCACACGCTTGCCTATCACGAGGCGGTGCCGGGACACCATTTGCAGATCGCCATCGCCCAGGAGCTGAAGGGCCTGCCGATTTTCCGCAACATCATTCCTTTCACCGCCTTCAGCGAAGGCTGGGCGCTGTACGCCGAACGCCTCGCCTGGGAGGCCGGATTCGAAAAGAACCCGCTCGACAACCTGGGCCGCCTGCAAGCCGAGATGTTTCGCGCCGTGCGGCTGGTGGTGGACACAGGCATTCACGCCAAGCGCTGGACGCGAGAGCAAGCCATCGAATACATGCAGACCAACACCGGCATGGCCGAAAGCGAAGTCGTCGCCGAAATCGAACGCTACTTCGTCGCTCCCGGCCAGGCGCTGGGCTACAAGGTCGGCATGCTGAAATTCCTCGAGCTGCGCGAAAAAGCCAAAAAGGAACTGGGCGCCAAATTCGATATCCACGACTTCCACGACACCGTGCTTAAGAACGGCGCCATGCCTTTGGCGGTACTGGAGCGGGTGGTGAACGAATATATTGCGGTGAAGAAGACTTGATCGGAACCGACACAATCAGCAGATCGCAAACTCTTGACCGTGATGGCTTCTCCATAGTCAGCGACGTGGTCGCTGCTGTTGAGATCGAGGAAATTGCCGCATCCTTCGGCACTGTCTCCACGATTGGCGCCGGCACGCGACGACTGCTGGACTTCGCGTGGTGCCGAGACCTGGTCGACACCATCGGCAGACATCCGGGCATATCTGCCCTGCTGCCCATAGCGTACAAAGCCATTCAGTGCACTTATTTTTGTAAATCCGCCGACAAGAACTGGCTCGTCGCCATGCATCAAGACTTGGCGATTCCTGCAAAAGATCGCGTGTCTCATTCCCAGCTAGGCAACTGGTCCGTGAAGGAGAACCAATGGTTCGCGCAAGCGCCGGTTGCCTTGCTAGACAGTCTCCTTACCGTCCGGCTCCATTTGGATGACAGCCAAGAAGAAAATGGTGCACTGCGTGTGATACCCGGCTCGCATCGCATGGGGCGACTAGACCGACAAGGCGCCGAGCAAGCTCGTGCGCGCTTCGGAGAAATAATGTGTACCGCAGATGCGGGGTCGACCATGCTCATGCGCCCGCTGCTCCTGCATGCGTCTTCCAAGACAACGTCACCCAAACCCAGGCGCGTATTGCAATACTTGTTCGCGCCGGCCGACCCAGGATTTGGATTGCAATGGCCGGACTAGGCCGGCCCCGGCCTTACGTTCTCGCCGGCAGCCTTGCCAAAATGTAGTCGAGCGCGTGCGTAGCTACCTGCAGATCGAGGTTACTCAATGCCACGATGACGTAACCCTGCTTCGGCACGATGCGTAACTTGCCGTTCATGCCGGGCGCGCCGGCACCAGTCAGCCCGGAACGGCGGATCCGATGACGCGGTTGCGACCGGATTGCTTGGCTTCCAACAGTCTTTGGTCCGCGCAGGACAGCAGGATGTGCGCGATGTCGCCATCGTCAGGGTAGATGGCGATGCCGGCGCTTACCGTGACATGGATCGGCTGGCCCGCCCCGGGCGGCACGACGGCGAGCGTTTCGATGGCGGCGCGCAGCGCCTCCACTTTTTCCAAAGCGGCGGCAGCGCCGGTCTGTTGCAGCAGCAGCACGAATTCCTCGCCGCCGTAGCGCACCACCATATCGCTCTCGCGCACGTTGTCGCGCAGGGCCTTGGCGAGGGCTTTGAGCACCACGTCGCCGGCGAGATGTCCGTGGGTATCGTTGATGCGCTTGAAATGATCCGCATCCACTACCACTACTGCGAAGAGATAGCGGTATCGATAAGCGCGATCGATCTCGAAATGAAACAGGTCCTCGAAAAAACCGCGGTTGAGCAGGCCCGTCATCGGATCGTGGATGGCGCGATTCACCAGCGTCTCGGAGCGCGCCACATAGGCGTAGCTGACCAGCACAGCCGAGCCGAGCAGGATGATGCGCGTCCACTGGTCGGCGGCGCTATAACTGCCGTTGGTTGCGTCCTTCAAATACAAAGCGTTCAGATCGTAGTGGCTGTCTACGTAAGCAAACAGCAGGCCGTATTGCAGCACGATCAGGCCGCCCGCCAGCAGGCAGATGCGCCGGTCCTGGCGCAGGCTGATGGCCATCAGCACCAGGAAATATACTTCGAAGGTGACCTTGTCGTTCACGCCATCCAGCGGCGAGCCTACGATCACGAACAACAACAGCGCGCTGCTGACCAGCGATCCGTCGACACAGGTGCTGAGGAATCCCAGCCACGGCCGATAGTTGCGATGGCGCAGGTACACGTGGATGAAGACCGCAAAAAACATCGCCAGCAGGGTAACGACGA
>CAZCKI010000179.1:0-6782 GCA_964498815.1 uncultured Burkholderiales bacterium | reverse complement strand
GCGGGTGCCAGCGTTACCGATTCGCCGGCGATGACGATTGTCGTCAACAGTCCGCCCACCGCAACACTCACCTATCCGACCGCCACCACCAACGTCAAAGCCTACGGCAACAATAGCGCCAGCGTAACCATTGCCGGCAGCGGCGCCGACGCCGACGGCAGCATCACCCTGATGGAAGTGCTGGACAACGGTACCCTCATACCAGGAGCCAGCTTCAGCGGCACCAGCGTCGTCAATACCTCCGTCACGCTCGCGCACGGCAGCCACGTCATCACCCTGCGCGCCACCGACAACTCGACGGCGCAAGCGGTCAGCAGCGCCGTCACGATCAATGTCGTCACCGACAGTCCGCCCACCGTTGCCCTCACTTCGCCTGCCAATGGCGCCACGCTATCGGCCGGCGCCGGCGGCACCGCCAACTTCACCTTTGTCGGCAGCGGCGCCAATTCCGACGGCAGCCCCACCAAGCTCGAATTGGTGGAAGGTACCAACCCCGTCTTCACGGCGAATTCCGCCACCACCCTCAACACCACACTGACGCTCTCCGGAAGCCATACCTATTTCCTGCGTGCGACCGATAGCCTCGGCACCTACGCCGTCAGCGGCAATGTCACCGTCAACGTCACCGCGGCCGGTGCACCCAGCGCCAGCATGTCGTCGCCTTCCGGCACCACCAATGTCACCGTCCTGTCCGGCGGCACCACCAGCGTCAACGTCGTCGGTGCGGGCGCCAATTCGGATGGCAGCGCCACACGGCTGGAAGTGCTCGACAACGGCGCCTCCATCTACAGCCAGACCGGTACCCCCCTCAACACCAGCGTCAACCTCGCCATCGGCAGCCACGTGCTCTCCGTGCGCGCCACCGACCCGCTCGGCAACACCAACGCCAGCATGAATACCGCCACCGTCATCGTCGGCGCGGCGCCGGCGCCCACCGTGTCGATCCTGTCGCCGGCCACGCCGTCGATGTTCAATCTTGGCACCGGTGTCGTGTTCACCGCATCGGCCGTCGCCAACCTGGGCAGCATCACGGGTGTCGTCTATTTCGACGGCGCCACCCAAATTGGGTCGGCCGCCAGCCCACCGTACACCTTCAATTGGGCCAGCCCGCCCGCAGGCTTGCATGGCATTACCGCGGTCGCCACCAATACCTATGGCGTCACCGCCACCTCGGCCCCCGTCTCGGTGCAGATCAACAATGTGTCCGAAGGCGCCAACTATCTTTGGATTACGCCGTATCCGGTTGGGCCGGCCCCTGCCGGCGGCACCCGGCATGGCGGCTTCAGCTACAGCGTCAAACCGGTCGATAGCTTCGGCCACCTTTTCCACGTGGACCTGATGGAAGCCGTCAGCCTGTCGAACACCGACGGCACCACCACCTTTGCGGCCGTCACCGTCAGGACCGGCCCGACTTTCCCGCGCGGCGGCACCGAGCCATCCAACGCCACCCGCACCAGCTCCATCCTGGGTGACCTCACCGTCGGCACGCACCAGTTGTTCCTGCGCGCGTTCACCGACAGCGGCTTTACCGATTCGCCGATCACGGCCGCCGTCATCACCCTTGACCAGGCACCCGTCGTCACCATTTCCGCGCCGGTCAACAACGCCGTCTACACCATCCCCACCGGCGGCACCACCGCCAACGTGCAGGTTACCGGCGGCGCCACCGATGCCGACGGCACCATCTTTGGCTTCCAGGTGCTGGACGGCAGCACTGTCCTCCTCAATATCGACCAGGACGGCATACCCGTCAACTCCGCCAATTTCAGCGGCTCGGTGGACCTGTTGCCTGGCACGCACACCATCGCCCTGCAAGCCACCGACGATTTGCTGGCCCCCGGCGTCAGCGCCGTCAAGACCATTACCGTGCTCGCCCCGGGGCAAGTACAAACGCCCGCGGCCAATTTGCAAATATCGACGGCGACGTCGAACATCGGCGCGACCTACACCGTCAGCTGGACTTCATCGTTTGTGTCCGCCTGCCAGGTTACCTACGTTCTGAATGGGGTGACCACGTCCGTATCGACTGCGCTTTCGAACGCTTCGTACACCACCGGTCCCACAGGCGCAGGCGATTACAACTGGACCATCAGTTGCACCGGTAACGACGGCAGCCCGAAAGGCAATACTGTCCTGCATAGCATCGGCGCGATCGGCCAGACGACGCCGGTATTGACCGCGCCGATCAACGGCGCCTCGTTCCGAGCGCCCACCGGGGGCAACATCGGCATCCCCGTCAACGGTAGCGCCGCCGACTTCCCGAACTCACTCAGCAAGCTGGAACTGTTTGTCGATACCGGCAGCGGCTTCCCCGCAACTCCGGCAAAGACCGTGCAGGGCCCGGCACGCAACCTGTCTCTCCCCACTGACTACCAATACCTGGCCGTGCCCGGCACCTACCGCTTCAAGATTCGCAGCACCGACGCCGTCACCAATGCGATCGCGGAATCGAGCCCGATCCCGCAGGTGACCGTTGTTTCCAGCACCGTAAAAGGCAAGGTCACCGGCATCCGCAGCCCCCGTGCCGCCAGCAATCCGGCACTGAATCCGGACGACCCCACGCAGGCTTCGGCGCCCATCGAACCCGTCCTTTACGGTTGGGTGTGCCAGGACACGTCCGCCGCCAAGCTCAATTACTCGGTGTTCATCAACGCGCCTTCCGTTACGGCGGGCGGCACCTTGCTCGGCACCGGCGTCGCCAACGTGGCATCGGAATTGGACAACGCCGCCATCGTCACGGCCTGTCACGACACGACCATTCCGGCGACCAGCGCCGGCCACCACTTCAATTTCACGCTGCCGGCAGCCACCACCGGCCAATACGCAGGTGCGAAGATCTATGTAGTCGCACAGGACACCAGCGCCAACAATAACTCCATCGATTGCGATACGGCCAACGCCTCCAGCTGCATCATGCCCGGTAGCTTGCGCATCGGCCTCACCACGCCGGTCGATGGCGACACCTATACCGCAACCACAACTCCCTATTCGCCCGCCACGATATTCATGGGCGCCTTGCTCTCGCACGGCCTCGGGCCGTACGACAAGATCGAGTTCAGCGCCGACAACGGCGTCAGCTGGATCAAGGCTATCCCGGATCTTTCCGTTGATACCTACTACGCATTCAAGTCCGGCCTGGCCGTGAGCACTACGCCGTACATCGTGCTGGCGCGCGTAACACAAGGCAGCTCCACGCTGTACTCCGCCGAGGCGGCCATCAACGTCGTCGCCGGCAACGGCACCACGCTGACCCTCAACAGCCCTACCCCCGGCATCGTGCCGATGGGCATGCTGCAGCTATCCGCGACACCCGGCAACGTCACCACTACGGTCAACACGGTGAAGTTCTACGTCGATGGTCGCTGGGTGGCCGATGGCGTCAACAACTCGGGCATCTGGTCCGCCACGTGGAACAATACCCACGTCGGCCGCCTCTCGTTCATCGCGCGTGCATTCGATGGCGCCGGCCATTCGCTGGCGCAATCCAAGGTCACCGCCTTGACGGTGATGGATTCGCTGCCGCCCATGAGTGCCACTGAGCAGCCGGTAGTGATCACCAATATGCCGCATCAGACCAACGCCGATGCCGGCACCTTGCCCGGCAGCCTGAGCGTGAGCAACGGCGGCGCCGCAACCTACGGCATCGATATCGCCGTGCCGCCCGGCACCGCGGGCCTGCAACCCGGCATCTCGCTCAATTACAGCAGCCAGGGCACTAACGGCGTGCTGGGGGTGGGTTGGAGTTTGGGTGGGATGTCGAGCATTACCCGGTGCGGGCAGACCATTGCCCAGGATGGGGTCAATGCGCGTATCAGTTTTGCGACTAGTGATCGTCTATGCCTGGACGGCAAGCGGCTCGTGTTGGTCAGCGGCGTGACCACCGATACCAGCTACTGGGCGGACAACGCCGAGTACCGGACCGAGATCGATAGCTTCTCTCGCATCACGCTGCACGTTCTTGCCAGCAAGGTCACGTTTACCGTGGAAGCCAAAGACGGCCACATCATGACCTACGGCACCACGTCGGACAGTTATGTGTCGGCGTTCACGGATGCCACCATTCCCGGAGTAACGCCGACGATTGATCATAACGCGCCGTTCCTCAAGAATGAACAGAACCTCGACCCTCAACTTCGCCAGAAACAACAGGATCCCTACATCCCCGCGTCCAAGAACGGGCAGGCGATGTCCTGGGCGATCACTACCATCAAGGACCGTGCCGGCAACTACATCAATTTTGCCTATACCCAAAATTCGTCCACCGGCGAGCACCATATCGACACCATCAAATACGGTGGTGTCGGCCTGCCGGCGCACGCCGCGGTGAAGTTCGAGTATCCAATGCAAGATCGCCCGGATGCGTGGAAACGCTATATGGATGAAGCGCGCAACGATCTGCGCAAGCGCCTTTCGAGTATCAAGACCTACGTCGATGGCGATGATACAACCGGCCGCCTCGTGCGCAACTACAGCCTCTGCTATGAAAACTGCTCGCTGCCGAACAACCAGACCAGCGGCGGTGTCAGTCCCACCAGCGGCCGCAGCCTGCTGCAAAGCGTGACCGTTTGCGCAATTAACCCGCTGCCCCCCCACACGTCTGAATGCCTGCCGCCAACCGTCTTTACGTGGGGCAAGCCGGATCGTGACAAGACGCCCGGATTTGTGAGCTCCAAGAGGTGGACCGCGGCCGGCAACAACGTGCCGATCCTGACTACGTTGTTGACGACGCCAGGTGGGCAAAAGTATTCATCTACGCACCCAGAGTATTTCGCCTTCACCGACTTTGAGAATCACGGCTTCACCGACATTCTCGAAAAACGAGTAGCCTCCTCGGCCTTGGGCGTACCGCCGGATCCAAGATCGGATCGCTTGCTACTGGATGCCAACGGCTACAGCGGGGGAGGACATACCCAATACCGTTACTTCCACAACAAGGGTAACGGCACCGGTTTCACGCAGTACAAGTATCAACTCAGCACGAACGAAGTTTTCGTCGTGCTCGATATCGGTGATTTTAACGGTGACGGCGCGCCCGATTTGCTGGTGTCTACGCAGACCGGCTCGAGAATCTGCCTTTCGCCGTTGGCGCAAGCCGGCGGCCTGCCCGCACCTGAAAACGCCGACACCGTCCCGATCGTATTCACGTGCGACGCCGTTCCGACGCCGCCGATTGCCAGCGATTGCGCCGGCAATGGCACTCCCATACCGTATCAAACCGTTAAAGACGACCTGTATCACCTGCCGTACGTTGTCGATGTCTACGGGAACGGTCGCTCCAGTTATTTCAGCCGCTTCGACGACTATTCGCAGTCCACAACCATGTGCCAGCACGGCCCCACCGGCACTACCTGCCAGATCGTTTGCAACGTGCCTGCGATGGCGAAGGTGCTGGGCTATGATTACGACCAATACGGCAATCCCGACAATTCCCTGCACGACTACATCAGCTTCAGCCAGACGGTGGATTTTGCAGGAATCGGCAAAGCCAACGAGGTCCGTTGGACGACGCCGCGGCTGGTCGACGGCAGAATCGATTCGGGCATGAAAATCGGCACCTGGCACTGGGACAACACGCTACCGAGTCTGGCGATTTTCGATTTTCCGGCGCCCGGCGTATCCGTGAACAACAGCGCCATGCGCTCATACAACTATTACGATTACGGATCGCCGCCGTACGATACCACCACCTTGAACGGGCAAACGGGTGTTATCAACCCGCGGCCGGATTACGCCCCGTATTATTTTGACAAATCCGCTTCTAGCATTGCCGCCGACTTCAATGGGTCCGGCTATAGCGGTTTGGCCTTTGGTTGGGTGGAATATGCACTAGACGGCCATAAGGCATTGCGCCGTGCCCAAACCACGCTGTGCCTTTCCACCGGCCGCGCCTTGGATTGCAGCGTGCGTCAGAAGTACAGCAACACCGTTCTAACAGACCGTGCCTACCAGTCCGTTCGTGCCGCAGGTAATTTCATTGGCGACGGGCAGCCGAGCATCCTGGTCGAGGGTTTGAGTTACAACGATCCGGATCATCCAAACACGCCCAGAAGTTCCGGCACCCTGCAAATGTGCAGCGTGAAGAGCAGCGACATCGTCGCCAATGGCAGCGATCCGGACGCCAATATGCAATGCACCGATTGGGCGGGCCCCGGCGTCTCATTGGAGCCCGTGCCCGGCAGCTTCATCGCCGTTTATCAAGCGAACAGTAAAGTGTTCTTCTTGGACGTGCTCGGCACTGGCCGTACGCAGATGGTCGTGTATCACGCCGGCCACTACGACGGCACCGGTGCCTGGGTGGAAAACCCGGTTGTCGGTAACACCGGCGGCTCATGGGAAGTGTTCGAACCCGTTGACCTTGCCGTTGCGGGTCAGGCGCTGGATCGCATCGTGCAAGTCACCAATGGCGTGGGCCAGGAAAGCGCTGTGGAGTATGCCGACGGCGTAGCATCGGGTATCGTCACCCACGCCGGTACGACGCCACTAAGCTATCCGCAGCATTACACCGGCAGCGTAGGCAAATTCGTCAGGCGAATCACCATCGGCAATGGTGTCAGTCCAGACCGAACAATGACCTATCAGTACCAAGATGCCGCCATCGATGTGGCGGGCCGCGGTTCCTTGGGTTTTGCCAAGGTGACTTCCACCGATGAACAAACCGGCATTGTCGCCACCAACACCTATCGGCAGGACTTCCCGTACACAGGCATGGCATTGACAAGTACCGTCAGCGCCAACTTTGGAACTGGTCCGGTGTTGTCCAGTACCACCAATACGCTCAATGC
>CAZCKI010000178.1:0-6792 GCA_964498815.1 uncultured Burkholderiales bacterium | reverse complement strand
CTGGATCATTACCCTTTCAGCAAGGGCGTTACTCATTGGCTAGATAGACACAATTCTTACAGCAGTTTTGAAGCACAGCAAATCTCGCAAAATAGAGTACTTCATCAGAATTTTTCGTTGACCAAGGCGTTTCTCGCGAAAGAATTGCACGAGCGACGATTCCATCAAAAAGAGCTCTTTTACAAATTGCCGATGCGACCGCTTGCAAAGTTCTTCCTACTTTATTGTGTTCGCGGCGGTTTTTTGGATGGTCGTGCTGGATTAACCTACGCCGTCTTGCAGTCGATTTACGAATACATGATTGTGTTAAAGACGCGAGAGCTTGAGGTAAAACACATTGTTGCCAACTAGGCGCCCGCCAAATCATGCGCGTTCTGATCTACGGCCTAAATTTCCTTCCCGAATTAACTGGCATCGGTAAATACACCGGCGAAATGGCCGAATGGCTGGCCGGGCAAGGCCACCAGGTCCGGGTGATCACGGCGCCACCCTATTATCCGGAATGGGCCGTCTACAAGGGCTACTCTGCATGGCAATACACCCGCTTGCACCGCGCCGATTCGCTGGCGGTCTACCGCTGCCCCCTCTGGGTGCCCGCACGGGTTACCGGATTCAAGCGCCTGCTGCACCTTGCAAGCTTTGCCGTCAGTTCCTTGCCGGTGCTGCTTACGCAGGTGTTTTGGCGGCCACAAGCCGTTTTTTGTGTTGCACCCACGCTCTTTTGCGCACCGGCGGCGTGGCTCGCCGCGCGCCTGTGTGGCGCAAAAGTCTGGCTGCACATCCAGGATTTCGAAGTCGATGCCGCCTTCTCACTCGGCATTTTGCAGAGCCCGCTGCTAAAAAACGTGGTGACGGCCGCGGAACGGTGGCTACTGCGTCGTTTCGATCGCGTGTCCTCGATTTCCACGCGCATGGTGGAGCGCCTTTCGGCAAAGGGCGTGGCTTTGCAAAGCCAGTGTCTGTTCCCGAACTGGGTCGACACCGACCGCATCAAGCCCCTCGCGGAAGTTTCACCGCTGCGCAGCCGGCTCGCGCTTCCAGACGACGCCATAGTCGTGCTGTATTCCGGCAATATGGGGGAAAAACAGGGTCTGGACGTATTGCTGGAAGCCGCTGCCCTGCTGGCCGCCAAGCCGAATATCCACTTCCTGCTCTGTGGCGACGGCGTGGAGCGACGCCGTCTGGAACAGCAGGCGGCCGGCCTCACCAACCTGCGCTGGATGGACCTGCAGCCGCTGGACCAACTGAGTTCCCTGCTGAACGCGGCTGACATTCACGCCCTGCCGCAGCGCGCAGGTGCTGCCGACCTGGTGATGCCGTCCAAGTTGACCGGCATGATGGCGAGCGGCCGCCCCACCGTCGCCTCGACTATCCCTGGTACGGAAATCGCCAATGCCGTGGATGGTGCCGGCCTATTGGTGCCGGCCGGCGACGCGCATGCCTTTGCCGGGGCGATCGAGACGCTCGCGAACGATCCGGCATTGCGAACCCGCCTTGGCGCGGTTGCCCGCGCACGCGCGGTCGATGCGATGGGCAAAGAGGCCATCCTCGGCAAATTTGAGCGGGATCTCCTAGCCTGCCTTGCCGCACCATAGGCGTGGCCGCCGCGGTACCGAATGCCCGCTCCGGGGCAACGGCGGCAAATCATTGCGTGCTAGACTGGAAACACAAATAAAATAGCATTTTGCCTCCTCGGGGCCGCGCACAGTCGAGGGAACGATATTGACGAACAAGGGTAGTTTCATGCGTCCGCACGCCGGTGCGCTGGCGGTGTTTCACCGTCTGGCGGATTGCGTCATTGTGGCGCTGTGCCTGTTCCTGGCGTGCACCATGTACGCCGTGGACATCGACCTGAAATACTGGTTTGCCGCGACCCTTGCGGCAGCCATCTTTGCTTTCGCGGCCGAGGTTTCGCACCTCTATGGCTCCTGGCGCATTTATTCGCTGTGGCAGGAAGCACTGGAATTGCTGATGGTGTTCGGCATCGTCGTCATGGCGATGACGGCCCTGGCTTTCCTCGCCAAATCCTCCGCGGACTACTCACGGGTCGTGATCACTATCTGGGGCTTGCTGGCCTTCAGTTGCCTGGTGCTGGAGCGGATTGTGATCCGTGAGACGCTGCGCCTTGCCCGCGCGCAAGGCCGCAACACCCGCTCGCTGGCCATCGCGGGCAGCGGCGCCAGCGCCGCCACCATCGCGCGGCACGTCATCGCAGCGGAATGGGCAGGGCTGGAAGTGGCCGGCTTTTACGATAACGGCATGGCGGTCGGCAGCCACCCCTTGGCGGGATCCCCCATCGAAGTCAAGGGCGACCTGCATGCCTTGATCGATCTCGCCCGGCGCGGCGGCATCGACTACGTTTATGTCGCCCTGCCGACCAAGGAGGAAGACCGCATCCTGTGGCTGATCAACCTGCTGGCCGATACCACCGTGTCGGTATACGTGGTGCCGGACGTGTTCATTTTCCAGTTGAAGCAGGCACGCTGGACCAATATCGGTGGCACACCCATCGTCAGCGTGTACGAATCGCCGTTCGACGGCGTCAACGGCTGGCTGAAGCGCGTCGAGGATATTGTCCTGTCGATCGCCATCCTGGTCGTGATGGCCCTGCCGATGCTGTTGATCGCGCTGATCACCAGAGTCACCTCGCACGGCCCGGCGCTATTCCGGCAACGCCGCTACGGGCTCAATGGCAAAGTGGTGCAGGTATTGAAGTTCCGCTCGATGCGGGTGCAGGAAGACGGCGATACCATTATGCAGGCGCAAAAGCAGGACCCGCGCATCACGCCATTCGGTGCCTTCCTGCGTCGCACTTCGCTGGATGAACTGCCGCAGTTTTTCAACGTGCTGGCCGGCGATATGTCGGTGGTCGGGCCGCGCCCGCACGCGGTGGCGCACAACGAACAATACCGGGGGCTGATCCCGGGCTATATGCTGCGCCACAAGGTCAAGCCCGGCATCACCGGCTGGGCGCAGGTCAACGGCTGGCGCGGCGAAACCGATACCCTGGAAAAAATGGAAAAGCGCGTGGAATTCGACCTCGAATACATGCGAAACTGGACCCTGTGGCTGGATATCCGCATCGTCCTGCTGACCATCGTTCGCGGTTTCGGCGGCAAGAACGCCTACTAATTCCATTTTCCTTCGTTCATGAAAAAAATCCTCGTTACCGGCGGCGCCGGCTTCCTCGGTTCGCACCTTTGCAGCCGCCTGATCGAAAACGGCGACGACGTGCTGTGCGTCGACAATTTCTATACCGGCAGCAAGAAGAACATCGAGCACCTGATCGGCAACCCCTATTTCGAGCTGATGCGGCACGACATCACTTTTCCGCTCTATGTAGAAGTGGACCAAATCTACAATCTGGCATGTCCCGCCAGTCCGGTGCACTACCAGTTCGACCCGGTGCAAACGACCAAAACCAATGTGCACGGCGCCATCAATGTGCTGGGCCTCGCCAAGCGCATCAAGGCGCGGGTGTTGCAGGCCTCCACCTCGGAAGTCTACGGCGACCCGGAAATGCATCCGCAGCGCGAGGACTATTGGGGCAAGGTCAACCCGATCGGCATTCGCAGCTGCTACGACGAGGGCAAGCGCTGCGCGGAAACCCTGTTCTTCGACTACAATCGGCAGCATCAGACCGACATCAAGGTCGCGCGCATTTTCAATACCTACGGCCCGCGCATGCACCCCAACGACGGCCGCGTGGTCAGTAATTTCATCGTCCAGGCCCTGCAAGGGCACGACATCACGATCTACGGCAAGGGCGAGCAGACGCGCAGCTTTTGCTACGTCGATGACCTGATCGACGGGCTTGTCAAACTGATGGCCTCGCCCGCCGATTGCACCGGCCCGGTCAATATCGGCAACCCGGTGGAAATGAATATGCTGCAATTGGCCGAAGCGGTCTTGCGGCTCACCGGTTCGAAATCGAAGCTGATTTTCAAGCCGCTTCCGCAGGACGACCCCGCGCAGCGACGTCCGGACATTACGCTGGCCGGCACAAAACTGGCTTGGCAACCGAAAGTCGCGCTGGAAGACGGCCTGCGTTCGACGGTCGAGTATTTCCGTTCGGTTTTGCCCGCGTAGGACGGCTGCCGTCGCGATCCCCACCAAGGGGCTTCTGCGATAATTCGCGATTACCAATAGAGCTTGATTCCATGCGGGCACTGGTCACCGGAGGCACAGGATTTATCGGCTCGCACACCTGCGTCGCGCTGATCCAGGCCGGCCATCATCCCGTCGTCATCGACAATCTTTGCAATAGTTCCGCCGAAAGCCTGCGACGGGTGGCTGCGATCACCGGCGTAGCGGTGCCCTTTGTCGAAGCCGATGTGCGCGATGAAGCAACCGTTTTTCAGGTGCTGCAGGATCACGCGCTGGACACGGTGATCCATTTTGCCGGGTTGAAGTCGGTCGCCGAGTCGGTGCGAGAACGCGACCGCTACCTCGATAACAACGTCGGCGGCACCGAGGCCGTGGCACGCGCGGCACTGCGAGCCGGATTACGAAAATTCGTCTTCAGTTCTTCGGCATCGGTGTACGGCCTCGGTGGCAGCGGCTGCGTGAATGAAACGGCAGCCACCGATCCGGCCAACCCCTATGCAGAATCGAAATTGCTGGCCGAACTTGGGTTACGCAAGCTGACGCAGGCGACCGACATGAAGGTCGCCTTGCTGCGCTATTTCAACCCAGTGGGTGCGCATCCCGGCGGCACCATGGGCGAAGATCCGGTCGGAACTCCCAACAACCTGATGCCCTACGTGTGCCAGGTGGCCTCGGGCCGGCTGCCCCGGCTCAGCATTTTCGGCAACGATTACCCGACGCCGGACGGCACCGGAGTGCGCGACTATATTCACGTCATGGACCTGGCTGAGGGCCACGTTGCCGCATTGGCGCATGTGGACCGGGCCGGCGCCGAACCGGTGTTGCTGTGCAACCTGGGCTCCGGCAGCGGACACTCCGTCCTGGAGGTGGTACGAACCTTCGAGGAAGTCAATGCAGTGAAGGTGCCCCGCGAAATCGTCGCCCGCCGCCCCGGCGACGTGGCCTCCTACTACGCCGACCCGTCGCTGGCCGCACGCATCCTCGGCTGGCGCACCCGGCGGTCGCTGGCGGAAATGTGCCGCGATGCCTGGAACTGGCAACGGTTACACCCGCACGGCTACCGGTAAAATCACCCCATGCGCATTCTTATTACAGGCGTCGCAGGCTTCATCGGCTATACGCTAGCGTTACGCCTGCTCGCGCGGGGCGACGAGGTGCTAGGCATCGACAATCTCAACGATTATTACGATGTCACGCTCAAGCAAAACCGCCTGCAGCAATTGATGGCGCATGCGCGCTTTCGCTTTGAAAAGACCGATATCGTTGACCGCACCGCCATCGAGCAGTTGTTTGTGCGCGAGCCCTTCGATGCGGTCATGCACCTCGCCGCGCAAGCGGGGGTGCGCTATTCGCTGGAGCATCCGCACGCCTACGTCGACGCCAACATTACCGGCTTCCTGAATATCCTCGAAGGTTGTCGGCACGCAGCGATCGGCCACCTGGTATTTGCCTCCTCGAGTTCGGTATACGGCTCGAATACCCGCCTGCCTTTTTCCGAGTCCGACAGCGTCGATCACCCCGTTTCCCTCTATGCCGCCACCAAAAAAGCCAACGAACTGATGGCGCACAGTTATGCGCACCTGTTCGGCTTGCCTTGCACGGGGCTGCGATTTTTTACCGTCTACGGGCCGTGGGGCAGGCCGGATATGGCCTTGTTCAAATTCACCAAGGCCATCCTGGCCGGCGAGCCCATGCAGGTGTTCAATCACGGCAGGATGGTGCGCGACTTTACCTATATCGACGACATCGTCGAAGGTGTGGTGCGCGTGATCGACCATCCCGCAGCACCCGATCCGGGCTGGAACAGCGCCGCACCCGGCCCCGCCACCAGCGACGCGCCGTATCGCCTCTACAATATCGGCAACAGCCAGCCGGTGGAATTGATGCGCTACATCCAGGCGCTGGAAAGCTGCCTCGGCAAGACCGCCGTCATTGAAATGCTGCCGATGCAGCCCGGCGACGTGCCGGCCACGCAAGCCGATGTATCGCGGCTGGAAACCGACCTTGGGTTTCACCCGGGCACGGCGGTGGAAGAAGGTATCCGGCGTTTTGTCGACTGGTATCGGAAATATTATGGGCATTGAATCGGGGACGGTATCGTGACCGGGACTGTCGGCATCGTCGGCCTGGGCTACGTGGGCCTGCCGCTGGCGGTGGCGTTCGGCAAGCGCATGCCGACGATTGGTTACGACTTGTCGGAAACCAAGATCGCGCAATACCGTAAACACCACGACGCCACCGGCGAAGTCGCGGCGGAAGATCTGGTGGCCGCAATCCAACTCAGTTACAGCACCAAAGCCGCTGCCCTCGCCGCCGCCGATATCATCATCATCGCGGTGCCGACTCCCGTTACCGCGGCAAGATTGCCCGATTTTGAGCCGCTGATCGCGGCGTCGCGCGCGATCGCGCCGCATCTCAAGGCCGGCGCTATCGTGGTCTATGAATCGACCGTCTATCCCGGCGCCACCGAGGAAGTGTGCATCCCCGAGCTCGAAAAGGCGTCGGGCAAGAAGTGGAAGAAAGATTTCTTCGTCGGCTATTCGCCCGAGCGCATCAACCCCGGCGACCGCGAACACAGCTTCACGCGCATCCAGAAGGTGGTGGCGGGCGACGACGACGCCACGCTCGAGCGCGTGGCGCAGCTCTACGCGTCGGTGGTGACGGCGGGCGTCTACCGCGCGCCTT
>CAZCKI010000177.1:0-6887 GCA_964498815.1 uncultured Burkholderiales bacterium | reverse complement strand
TGCCAATATGCCGGGCGCGGTGCCGCGCACCTCGGCCTACGCGCTCAACAACGCGACGCTGCCGTTCGCGTTGAAGCTGGCCGACCAGGGCTGGAAGGATGCGCTGCGAAGCGACGCGCATCTCAAGAATGGCTTGAACGTGTGCGCCGGAAAAGTTACCTACAAGGAAGTGGCCGAGGCCCTCGGGCACCCCTTTACACCGGTGGACCAGGTACTCAACTAGTCGCGAATGCCTCGGCCCGGCTGGCGTCGGGCTGATAGCGACTCACAAATCGATGGTCTGGCCCTCGTAGGCGAACGACCATTCGACTTCGTGCAGGGTCTTGCCGGACACCGCGGCACTTTCCAGGCGGTGCTCGTAGTAGAGCCGCGCCTGCGTTTCGGCGGCGGCGATCTTGCCCATCGAGGCGCCGGGGTCGTGGTGCATGAACAATACCCGCTTGATGTTCTCGCGCATGGCGATGTCGATACCCTTGCGCGCCGAGGCGTGGCCCCAGTTGATCTTTTCGAAGGCCTCCATCACCGTGTACTGGGCGTCGATGATCATCAGGTCGAGGTCCTGATAGAGCGGCAGGTCGGGTCCGAGGGCTTCGCGGGTGATGCGGATGCACTCGGTATCGACGCAATGCGAAAAACGCTTGCCGCCGGCTTCGAATTTGTAGCCCCAGCAGGGATCGGGGTGATCCAGTTCGTAGGGTGTCGCGGTGATGTCGCCGAGCGTGAACGGCACGCGCGGTTCCAGGCGATGGTATTCGATGCTGGCGCCGAGCTGTTCGAGCTGCACCGGGAAAAAGGGCTTCCTGAACAGATTGCGGAAAATATCGTGCAACTCCGGTTGCACGGCATAGACGTGGATCTTGTTGCCGGGGATGAAGATCGGTGTGAAAAACAGCAACCCGATCAGGTGGTCCCAGTGAAAGTGGGTAAAGACAATGTGCAGTTCGCCCTGGCCGCGCCCGCTGGGACCGGACATCAGGTCGTAGCCCAGTTGGCGGATGCCGCTGCCGCCGTCGATGATGATGTGCTGGGCGTTGGTCGACACTTCGATGCAGGGCGTGTTGCCGCCGAAGCCGCCGTAACGCTGGCGTGCCAGAGTGGCGAGGTAACGATCGACGTCGGAGGCCGAGGTGAGGCCGCGTTCGGTGAAGTCGATCAGGATGTTGCGAACATGATCCTGCAATTCGTCGGGCGACATCGGCGAAGGCAGCGAGCCGCGCGCACCCCATACCTTGACCCGTAGGGACGTTGGCGAATTCGAGCCGGGGACGGCATTCATGGCAGAGTGACGAGCAAGGTAAAAGGCAAGGTTTTCAGCAGGTGGTGAATAGTATTCGGAAAAGGCTCAGCGCTTGAACTGGAACACTATCCCAAAAGAGCGTTGACGAGAATAGGCGTCAGCCGAACGGGCATCCCCCAAGTGAGGCGGTGCGCAGGCAAACCGGCAACAATGGGCAGGATTTCCGGGCTGCAAAAATCCAAGTGTGGATGATACCAGTCGCAAGCGGGGTTATCGTGCCTGGGGAAGGACGCGATGGTGACCGCTTACGTCGCAGGCGCAACCCGCCCCGTAAGCCTCGAGAATACTGGCTTTCCAGGAACCGCTGCTCCGCTGCCCTTGCCGGCCATCGATGACTTGCGGGTGCCCGCCGTGCCGGCCCTTTGCGCAGGGACCGATCGAACGGGTTCGAGAAACCGGCTATGCCGCCCGGCGCAACGAATGCAACTGTGCTCGCAACGCCGCTTCGCGTGCGGTGAGTGTTCCGACCGGCGGTGTGCCGGCCGCGTCCAAATCCTGCAGCCGGCGTGGCCGCGAGATGCCGAATCCTTGCGCGTAGTCCACTTGCAGCGAACTCAGTTTTTCGATGGTGTTGCGGTCTTCCACGCATTCCGCGATGGCGGCAATGCCGGCCTCGTGAGCAACCGCATTGATCGCCTTCACCCGCGCCAGGTCCGCCGGACTGCGCAACATGTTCAGCACCAGGCCGCCGTCGATCTTGATGTAATCGGGCACGAAGTGCTGGAGGATTTCGAACGACAGCCGGTTGCCGCCGAATCCGCAAATCGCCGATCGACAGCCGTGGCGTTTCAGTTCCCCGGCAAAGGCCGCCGCCATTTCCGGCTGGATCAACAAATCGGCTTCCTGGAATTCGAAGCAAAGCGTGGTGCCGGAAATTCTATGTTCCCGCAGGGACCTGGCCACGAAGTCCGGAAAGCCGGCATCGGCGATGGTTTCCTTGGCGATATTGATGCTGTAGGTCGCGGTTTGGCGGGGCTCGTCCCGGCTGATCCAGCCGAGCAGATTACGCACTACCCAGCGGTCGAGTTCCGGCAGCATGCCGTGCTGTTCGGCCAGGTGCAGGAAATAACCGGGGGGCATAAGGCCGTCTTCCTCCTCGTTGAGCCGCAGCAGGATCTCGTAGAGGCGCCGCTGCCCGCTCGGGGTTTGCAAGGGTTTGATCGACTGGCTGTAGAGGCAGAATTCGTCCTGCGCAAGCGCCTTTCTGAGCTGCCTGGTATCGCCATCCCACTGGGTCAGTTCGGCGGCGGAAGTACCGCAGCGGGCGACTTTTTCCTGTTCGTGCCGGTCGATCTCCTGCACCGGAGCCGGCGACGGCGCCGGTACCGGCGCGACATCTTGCGGGCGGGTGATATCCGTCATCAGCAGGAACACGCCGCAAACGCCGCCATCCTGGTCGAACTGCGGCAGGCATTGCACCAGCAGGCGGGATGCTTCGCCAGCGGCGGATAATTGCCGGTGTTCATTGTGCACTTCCTGGCCGGCGAGGGCCTGGGCGATATCGCTTTCGAGGTTCGCGTAGAGCGTGCTGCCCACCACGTCGCGCAGGTGGTAGCCCTCGACGTGACTCGCGGAGAGTCCGGACCAGAGCCGGAAAGCGCGGTTGTGATAGGCGATGTTTTGCGCGGTATCGACGTGGGCCAGCATGGCCGGCAGCAGATCATCGAGAAAAGCGGCGCTCTTTGAGGCGCCGGCAAATGCCGTTTCGGCGCGCGTGCGCAGCCGCGTTTCCTGCGCCAGTTTGTCGCGAATGAGTGTCAATTGCGCGGTTCGGTTGGCAACCATCCATTCCGCTTTGGCCGAGCGACTGGCGATGGACAGCACGGCGGCAATCAGTATTCCGCTGAGGAAAGCGACCCATTGCAGGCTGAACCAGGTGAAATAGATTGTGGCGAGCAAAACGATGGCGACGGCGATGGCGCCGAGGGCGCCCAGGTACGGCGCAGTACGTTGAAATACCCAGTGAAACCGGCCATGGCCCTCAGTGATGGCAGGCGCGATGACGTCGCCGGCCTCGTCTTCGCCGATGATGGCGGGGTGGCTATCGGGATGGAAAGATCGCAGGAGAGTGTCCATGATGCTTCAACCTTGTTTTCGAGTTGCGTTCTGAGTCGGCCCGGCAGGTGCGCGTTACCCGGGGATGCGATCAGTGTGATGCCGAGCCGGGATCGCGGCTATCGAGAAATTCCCCCATCGGGCCTTCGAAAATGCTGAGTTGAACCGGATCAAACCCTGAAGGGTCCGAGGCATCGCAGGGCCGCCTGCCACTGCCGGGCGAGGCGGTGCCTCGCTAGTCCGGTTCGCGATCCAGACTGATCAAGCCGGTGCGTGCCGCGAACAGGGCCAGGCCGGCGATGTCGTGGATGCCCAGCCGGTCCATCAGCCCGGCACGATGCGTCTCCACCGTTTTAGGGCTGACATCCATCTGAAAGGCGATCTCCTTGGTGCTTTTTCCCTCCGCGATCATTTGCAGGATTTCGCGTTGCCGGGCGGTGAGTACGTCGAGCGGGTTTTCGCCTTTCCTGACGTGCTCGTCGAGGAAACCCGACACGATGTGCTGGGAAACCCGCGGCGAAAGATAGACTTCGCCGCGCATGATCGCTTCGATGGCGAGTTTCAGGTCGGAAGGCGCCGAATCCTTCACCAGGTAGCCGGAAACGCCCGCGCGAATCGCGCGGCGCACGTAGTCTTCCCCGGTGTGCCCGGACAGGATCAGCACCCTGGTGGCCGGAACCTCAGCACGAATCTGTGCCGCGGCGTCGATGCCGTTCAATTCCTTCATCGACACGTCCATGATGACGAGGTCGGGCTGGTATTGCTTGCACAATTTCACGGCTTCCATGCCGTCGCCGGCGACCGCGACGATGCTGGCACCGTCGATCTCCTTGAGCAAGGCGCTGATGCCGGCCACCACCAGGGCGTGGTCGTCGGCCAGCACGATGCGAATGCCGCTCATGGCCGCTTGGCTCCGCCGCCTTCCTGCCACTTCCGCGCCCAGTTCAGGAAGGCGTCGGCCTGCATCGGTACGGCAATGTAGTAGCCCTGCCCATGCTCGCAGCCGAGGTCGAGCATCATGCGCCATTCCTCGCGGGTTTCGATGCCCTCGGCGATCGATGACAGCTTCAAACGCTGCGACATGTCGAGGCTTGACTCCAGCACGGCGCGGTTAGCACCGGTGGCCGGCGCATCGCGCACAAACGACTGGTCGATTTTCAATTCGGTGAAGGCGATGCGGGTCAATTGCTGCATCGACGAATAACCGGTGCCGTAATCGTCGATCGACAGGCCGAAACCCTTCATGCGCAGGCGCGACAGGTTTTCGAGCGCACGCCCGACATCGGTGGCGGCGGCGGACTCGGTGATTTCCAGAATCATGTGGCGCGGCTCGAGACGGTGTTTTTGCACCATGTCCGTCACGCGGTCGGCGAATTCGGCGTTGCCCAGCGATGAGGCCGACAGATTCACCGAAACGGTAATGTCAAAGCCCGCTTCGCGCCATTTGCCGCAGGCTTCGGCCGATTGGGCCAGCATCAGCCAGGTCAGGTCATCGATCATCGGGCTTTGTTCCATGGAGGCGATGAAGGCCACCGGTGACAGCAAACCCTTGTCCGGATGCCGCCAGCGGGCCAGCGCCTCGGCGCCGATGATTTTTTGCGTGGCCAGCGTCACCTTGGGCTGGAAATAGGCGACGAATTCGTGATTGCGAAGACCCTCCCCGATTTCGCGCAAGGGAATCACCGGGCCGACCGGTTTGACGCGCTCGGGCTTGTCATCCGGGGGCTGATAGAGCGCGATTACTTCCGCCAATTTTTTGGCAGTAAGCGGCTTTTCCAGCATGCCCAGCAGATTGACCTTGTACATCTTGACCATGGTGCCCACCGATGCGATCAGAGAGGCCTCAAGCGCGCTGACCAGGATCACCGACGAGGATCCGCCCAGCTCGCCGACGTGACGGATGAATTCCATGCCGTCCATGCCCGGCATGTCGAGGTCGGTGATGATGATGTCGACCGGTTCGCTCAGGTCCTGGATCACCGTCAGCGCGCCACGGCCGTCCTCGGCGGTAAACACGTGCTGGGCGCCCAGGTCTTCCAGCAGCTTGCCCAGTTCCCAGCGCTGGAAGCCGTGATCTTCCACAATCAAAAAACGAAGATTCTGTATTTGCACGTTTGCCTCCAGTCGGCCCGTTATTACTGAGATTCCAGAAAATCATTTACACGGGTCAATTCGGTTTCGAATTCCGGCATTGCCGCCGCGATGCTGTCCCAAGCAGCGTCGGCGCTAGTTTTTTCTATCCGTTCCGCGAGACCCGCCAGCGCGAACGCGCCCAACATCCGTGCCGCGCCCTTGATGCGATGCGCGGCAGATTTGGTCTTTGCGTTGCTGCGCTCGGCCACCGCTGCCCGCAGGTCGATCGCGTCCTGGTCGTTGACGTTGCGAAAAATACCGATCAATTCGTGCAGGGTGTCGACACTGCCTCGCGATATCGCGTTCAGAACTTCGCGATCGACAGGGCGATCGACGGTAGCGACCGGCACGGCCGGCGTCGATGGGCCCGTTGCAAGGTTTGCGACCGCCTTTGGCAGCGGCAGCCACGAAGCCAGCTTGCGATGCACGTCGCGTAGTTCCAGCGGTTTGGCCAGGTAGTCGTCCATCCCTGCGGCAATGCACTTATCGGCTTCTTCGGCCATCGCGTTGGCTGTGCAGGCGATGATCGGTGTGCGTTTTCGCCGTTCTGCGGTTTCTATGGCGCGTATCTGGCGCACCATTTCGTAGCCGTCCATTACCGGCATATGGCAGTCGGCCAGCAGGAGGCCATACCGACCCGTTCTCCACTTGGTCAAGCCTTCCAGGCCGTCTTCCGCCGTTTCCACCGCGTATCCCAATGCCGCAATCTGGTGTTTCAGCACCATGCGGTTCACACCGTGGTCATCCACCGCCAGCACCAGGGTCCCTTGTGCCGCTGCCTGTTCCACGCTGGGCGCAGCGCGCGAGGTAAGTTCCGGCCACTGGCCTTCGGTCCGTTCCAGCTTGCGGCGATCGGGCAATTGCGCTACCTCTGCCACCGACAGGCGCAGGGACAAACGCAGGGTGGTTCCGCGCCCGGGAGCGCTGTCCATCTCGACGACGCCACCCATCATCTCCGCCAGCTGCCGGCTGATCGACAGGCCGAGTCCGGTGCCGCCAAAGCGCCGCGTACTCTTCGCTTCCACTTGGGTAAAAGGCTCGAACAGGTTTTCCTGGTCCTCGGCCGAGATGCCGATACCGGTATCCAGCACCGAGAATTGAATCATCTCCGATACCGGCGATTGGTCCAGCAAATCGGCGCGGACCTCCACGTAACCCTGGTTGGTGAACTTGATCGCGTTGCTGACGAAGTTGTTTAGTATTTGTTGCAATCGATGCGGGTCGAATAGCAGGGCCGGGCTGATCCTCGCGTCGATCGCACTGGTGAGCGACAGTCCCTTGCTACTGGCGGCACCCGAATAGAGGTTGATGACGGCCCCGATCACGGTTTCCACAGATGCCACTTCGTTACTGATCGACAGCTTACCTGCCTCGATTTTCGAATAATCGAGAATGTCGTTGA
>CAZCKI010000176.1:0-6907 GCA_964498815.1 uncultured Burkholderiales bacterium | reverse complement strand
CGCGGATCTCGCGCTCTATGCGCAGGTGGCGGATTTTCATGCCGCGCTCGAATTTTCCGGAGCACACGCGCAGGAAGGCGATGCGGTCGCGGTGGGCGGGATCCATGTTCGCCTGGATCTTGAAGACGAAGCCGGAGAAGGGCGCTTCGGCGGGCGCCACTTCGCGAAGGGTGGCATCGCGCGAGCGCGGCGCCGGCGACCACTCGATCAGGGCATTGAGGATTTCGCGCACGCCGAAATTATTGATGGCGGAACCGAAGAATACCGGCGTCTGCGTGCCTGCGAGGAAGGCATTGAGGTCAAAGGGATGTGAGGCGCCCTCGACCAGTTCCACTTCCATCTTCAACTGTTCGATTTCCATGGGGAAGAGTTCGGCGAGACGTGGATTGTCGATGCCCTTGAGGACTTCGAATTCCTGGTCGGCCTTGTCTTCGCCGGGTGCAAACAGCAGGATCTGATCGAGCAGCAGGTGATACACGCCGCGAAAGGTCTTGCCCATGCCGATCGGCCAGGTGACCGGCGCGCACTGGATGTTGAGCACCGATTCGACCTCGTCCAGCAACTCCAATGGACTGCGCGTCTCGCGGTCCATTTTGTTCATGAGCGTGAGGATGGGCGTGGCGCGCATGCGGCAGACGTTCAGGAGCTTGATAGTCTGTTCTTCCACGCCCTTGGCGGCGTCGATTACCATCAGCGCCGAATCGACCGCGGTCAGCACGCGGTAGGTGTCTTCCGAGAAGTCCTGGTGGCCCGGGGTGTCGAGCAGGTTCACCACGTGGTCGCGATATTCGAACTGCATCACCGAACTGGCCACCGAAATGCCGCGCTGCTTTTCGATCTCCATCCAGTCGGACGTGGCGTGGCGGGTGCTCTTGCGGGCTTTCACGGTGCCGGCCAATTGGATGGCGCCCGAAAACAGCAGCAGCTTTTCGGTCAGCGTAGTCTTGCCCGCGTCCGGGTGCGAGATAATGCCGAACGTGCGACGGCGAGCGACTTCGCGCGCAATCTGGGCGGAAGAAACGTTGGCGGCAGGGGACGCTGTGGAAACAACCGGATCGGTGGACATGGTGCGGCTTTGCTGGATCGTGAGCAACCCGTAATTTTACGTTTTACCGAGTGACAAGTCCATTTGCCCCCACATATTGGCCACGCAAAAACCAGTGAAACAGAGCCAAATGCCAAAGAAACCCGAAATCAACGACGAAATCGTCATCGAAAACACCCGCCGCTGGCTGGAACGAGCCGTGATTGGACTGAATCTATGCCCGTTCGCCAAGGCGGTTTACGTCAAGGAGCAGGTGCGCTTTGTCGTCAGCCACGCAGACACGCCCGAAGAGCTGGTAGCGGACCTGCTGGAGGAACTGCGATTTCTGGCGGATGCCGACCCGGCCAAGGTGGACACCACGCTGCTCATCCACCCCGGGGCATTGACCGATTTCCTCGATTACAACGATTTTCTCGATGTGGCTGATGCGGCGGTCGAGGATCTTGGCCTGGAAGGCGAGATCCAGGTGGCGAGCTTTCATCCGCAATATCAGTTTGCCGGCACCGAGCCGGACGACATCGGCAATTACACCAATCGTTCGCCGTATCCGACGCTGCATTTATTGCGCGAAGCGAGCGTTGAGCGTGCGGTGGCCGCGTTCCCGGAAGCAGAGGGGATTTTCGAGAAAAACCTGGAAACGATGGAAAAACTGGGAAGGGCAGGGTGCCAGAAACTGTTTTCTACCGATGATCCCGAGCGGTGAGGCCGCGATCTTGAGGAACTACTTCTTTTTTCCCAAACCCTTGGTTAGTAGTTCGCCCACCAGTTCATTCAATGAAACGGCTTTTTTCTCCGCTTCGGCGTGGAGAGTTTTCACGAGTTCGGCATTGAGTTTGCAAGCGAAGGGCACCAGTCCGGCCGCCTGATCGAGCTTGCGCTGCTCCTTGCGGTCGGGAATGGCGCTACCTTTGCCGAAACGGTCGGGGATACCGGCAGCCTTGAGCATATTGTTGTGCTTCAACATCTTGTTCTTTTCCAAATCGGATTTTTTCATGCTCATGACGGGCTCGCTAGGGTGATGCGTGGAGGTCCATTGTACGCAGGTCGCCTACCGATCCTCGTACCAATATGCTCGAGTGAATTCTTCGGTCCGCTGCTTGCGCCCGAACAACATCCAGAAGGCCACGCGCGGCATCTGCGTAAAGTAGTGCCAGTCGCCGTGTTTGTCGAACTTGCGGCAGGAGGTAATGGCCATGACCCGCCGCGCACGGGCAAATTTCTGCTGGCGGGTGCGGCCCAGCCGCTTCAGATCCAGAAGAATCTGGATATCCTCGGCGTAGGCCATCGATTCGTCGTAGCCGCCCACCGCCGCGAAATCCGCGCGGCGGCAAAACACGATGCCGGCATCCACTCCCATCAGGTAGATTGTCGGCAAGGCAAAGGCCCAGGTCGCCAACAAACCGAGGGACCATCGCTCCGGTTTGACGCCGGTGGCGCCGGCAACCACCTTGCCGGACGCCATGACATCGTCGATGGCGTTGAATGAATCGGGGTGGATGCGAGAGTCCGCGTCGATGAAGCAGACGATCTCGCCGTTCGCAATCGCGGCACCGCCATTGCGCGCAGCGGCGATCAGCCTCTTTTCCACTGGTGCAACGCGGCATTCGCGTTGTACGGCAAGGGAAGCCGTCGTATCGGTGGACGCATTGTCGGCCACGATCACCTCTACCGCAGTTGGTCCGCCGCGATACCGCTGCCGCGCTAGGTCCACGCTGTCCAGCAAGGTCGGCAACCAGTGGGCTTCGTTGTACGCGGGAATTACCAGTGAAAAACGGGGTGGCATCAGAGTATTTGTCATGGCATGCGGCGACGCGGGCGCGGTCTCGGTTCGGCAATTTCACGGCATACCCTGATCGCGGTATGTGTGAGGTTATTCACAAAATTGGCGATTCGGAATGCGTACCATTGCGCCAAATCGATCTGGAGCTTGCCATGAAATTTGAGATTCGTCCGGCCATTTTATCCGCGCTGCTGTATTGGGGGCTTTGTGGGCCGGCAATGGCGGCAGGATATTTCGTCACTAACGCCGGCTTCAATGGCAATCCGCAATACCTCGGCGACGGCGGCTCCGCGCAAATTGCCTCGATGATCACGCCCGGCAGCATGGTGGCGGACGCAGCCGGCAATATCTACGTAAACGACGTAGGTGCATATGTAGTCCGCAAGATCGACACCAACGGCATCGCTACCACTTACGCCGGCACCGGCGTGCAAGGCTACAGCGGCGACGGCGGTCCGGCGACTTCCGCCAAACTGGGCCAGGTCTGGGGACTGGCAATGGATGCGGCGGGCAATTTGTATGTTGCCGATGCCAGCAACTATCGCATTCGCAAGGTCGACACGGCGGGCACGATCACCACCTTTGCCGGAATCGGCACACAAGGCGTTAGCGGCAATGGCGGTGCCGCTACCGCCGCAGCCCTCAGTTCCCCGCAATCTATCGTCTTTGACGCCATCGGCAATATGTATATCGCCGATGGCCCACATATTCGCATGATCAATACGGCGGGCACCATTTCGAGCTTTGCGAGCAATGTATTCGCCGGCGGCGGCATTAACGACATCGCCATCGACTCCGCCAACAATCTGTACGCCTCCGACGGCAGCAGTGTGGTGCGGCAAATTACGCAAGCGGGGGTGAACAGCATATTCGCGGGCACCTTCGGCATGACCGGCGCGACCGGCGACGGCGGCCCCGCCACGTCTGCCAAGCTATACCAGCCGCGCGGCATTACCGTGGACGCGGGCGGCACTCTGTTCATCGTCGATGCGAGTAACTATACAATCCGCGCCGTGAGCGGCGGCATCATCAATACCGTGGCCGGGATCACCGGCATGCCGGGTTTCGGCGGAAGTGGCGTTGCGGCCTTGTCTACCCAGATCAATTACGTGCCGACGCGCATCGCCGTCGCTCCCAACGGGGATATCTTGTATGGCGATAGCGGTCGCGTGCGGCGGTTGTCGCTCGCCAACTTGACGCCTCCTGTCATCACCACACTTGCCTTGCCCGGCGGTGTCGTTGGCACGGCATACGCCAATAGCGTAGTGGCCACCGGCAGCGCGCCGATTTCCTGGTCCATGACCAGCGGAACTCTGCCGCCGGGGCTGAGTTTTTCACCGACCGGAGCACTGCAAGGCACGCCGGCGGCGGCGGGCAGCTATACATTTGTTCTGGCGGCCTATAACGGCGCGACGATCAACACTATTCAAAACAGCTACACCATCGTCATCTCCGCCACGCCGTTGCCGAGCTTCGGCAACACCCCGAATGTTCCGATCAATTTTTCTTCGCAAGTGGTGGGAGTCACGACAGCGACGCAGTCGTTTATCATTTTCAACGACGGCAGTTCTTCTTTTCAGCTTACGTCGATCGGCTCATCCAGCGTGGATTTTGCCGTGACTACCGGCCAGAATTGCCCGGCATTCAACGTCAATTTTCTGCCGGGTGCCGCCTGCACCTTGAACGTCACGTTTACGCCGACGGCGACGGGGTTCCGTTCCGCGCAAATCACCGTCAATACTACGGGCACCGGCAGCCATCTTCTCAATGTAAACGGGTTTGGCACGGCGAGCGCCTTGACGGCGTCGCTGGCGTTCAATCCGGTCACGATTACCGCGCAGAACATGTACAGCAGCCTCGTCCTGACGCTGACGAATCCGAACGCCGTCGCTGCGACCGGTACGGCCTTTAACCTGGCCTATCCGGCGGGGTTGTTGAATTCAGCTATCGTCAATACCTCGTACTCCTGCGTTAGCGGGGGCACGCTGACCGCCACATCGCTGTCCGGCGGCTTTTCCGGCAGCGGACTTACCATCCCCGCCAACGGCAGTTGCATCGCGCAGGTAAGCGTAGGGCCCGTGGGCAGTGTGGGCAGCTACCCGGTATCGCTCGCCGTCGGTGGACTGTCATCGACCAACCTGCCCGCCAATACCGCGGGTGCGACCGGAACCCTGACCGTGGTCGCTGCCGGCGGCCCTGCGTTCTCGTCCACACCTGCGGCCAACGTGGTGTTCAGCGGGCAGCCGCAGGGTCTGATGTCGCTGCTGCAACAGGTCGCCGTCACTAATAGCGGCGGCGCGGCCATGACCATCAGTTCCATTGTGGCCACCAATCCGGACTACACGCTGGGAGGCAGTTGCCCATCCTCGCTGGCGGCGGGTGCGTCCTGCATTATCACCGTCACCATCACGCCCTCGCACGTCGGTGTGGACAACGGTGTGCTGCTGATTACCGACAGCGCGCCCGGCTCGCCGCACGGACTGAGTCTGTTCGGCACCGGCCTCACGCCGATCACACCGTTGTTCTCGCCCAGCCCGATCGCGCTGAACTTCCCCTTGCGCGCGGTGGGAACGACCTCCAGCCAGGCGCCGATCTCGATCAGCAACGCCGGCATCAATACGCTCAATATCACCTCGATCACGGTGTCGGGCGACTTCGCCGTGCAGCCCGGCAACTGCAACGTGGCTTTCGCGGCGTCTTGCTCGATGACTGTGACGTTTTCGCCAACGGGGGCCGGCACGCGCACCGGAGCGATCACCTTCGTTTCAAATGCGCCAGGGTCGCCGCACACGATTACACTTTCCGGCACTGGGCTTGGCGCAGCCCAGGGGCCGGTAGCGTCGCTCAGTCCGGCAACGCTCAATTTTGCCTTGCAGTCGGCCGGCACCACCAGTGTTGCGCAGCGTTCGGTCTTGACCAATGCCGGCAATGGTCCAATGACGATTGCGTCGGTCTATGCATTGGGCGATTTTGGCTTTGTGTCCGATTGTCCGCTGGCTCCGGCTACGCTAGCGGCCACCGCCAGTTGCAATGTTGATGTCACCTTCAGCCCCATCACCGGCGGCCTCCAAAGTGCATTTGTCTATGTGAATGACAATGCGCCAGGCGGGCCGCACGTAATTGCCTTGTCCGGCCAGGGGATCGTTACGGCGATTCCTTCGATCACGGTGTCGCCGCGTAGTTTGACTTTCGCGGATCGAGTAGTCGGTTCACTCGGCCCATCGCAAACGATTACGGTCAGCAATACCGGACAAGCCAATCTCAACCTGACATCGATCACGGTAAACGGCGCCGCCTTCCAGCGCATCGTGGCGACGCCCGCCAGCAGCGATTGCGGTACGGTGGTCGCACCGCAGGCGAGTTGCCTGATCGCCATCGTATTCGGCCCGGGAGCGGTCGGCGCGGCAAGCGGCAGCGTGGTGATCAACCACAACGTATCTACGGCGCCCGTCACCGTGGCGCTTTCGGGGAACGGCACACCCGTGCCGCAAGCGCTGATTCGCTTCGCGATCCAATTCGATTTCGGCGATCAGGTTATCGGTACGCAAAGCGCGGCCAAAACGCTCACCATTTTCAATGTCGGCACGGCGCCACTATCCATCTCGGCGATCGTCCTCGCCGGCGCCAACGCGAATGAATTCGCGACCGGCGGAGATTGCGTGACCACGGTCGCAGCGGGCGCCAGTTGTGCGATGACGATCAGGTTTACTCCAGCGAGCACCGGCGAAAAAGTTGCCGAGCTCGACATCACCAGTAACGCTGCCGACGCGGCCGTAGGCAATAAAGTTCAATTAGGCGGCAACGGCGTGCCGGTGCCCAAGCCCGTCGTGCGCGTCTCGGCGACAACGTTGGGCTTCGGCAATGTCATCTATGGCGGTGTGCCGGCCTCGCGCGGAATTTCCGTGTCCAATGTGGGGACCGGCCCGCTCACCATCATCGACATCGTCATCGATGGCAATCGCGATTTCGCGCAAACCAACAACTGCGGTAGCGGCGTCGCTGCGCAGTCCCAATGCAGCATCACCATCACCTTCGCCCCGCACGGCATCGGCGCGCGCAGCGGCGTGCTGACGATTCGCAGC
>CAZCKI010000175.1:0-6931 GCA_964498815.1 uncultured Burkholderiales bacterium | reverse complement strand
CCTTCTGGAGCGCTTTTGGGCGCGTTTTCAAGGAAGGCATCGTTGAGGACCACAGCAACCAGGACAAGGTTGCCAGGCTTTCGCGCTTCACGTCCACCCAAAGTGCGGGCGACGCACAGGACGTGAGCCTCGCCGACTACATCGCCCGCATGAAGCACGGCCAGGAGAGAATTTATTACGTCACCGGCGAAACCCTGCTCGCGGCGCGCAACAGCCCGCACCTGGAAGTGTTCCTCAAGAAGGGCATCGAAGTACTGCTGTTCACCGAGCCGGTGGACGAGTGGTGGCTGAGCTCGTTCACCGAATTCGAAGGTAAGAAACTCGCTTCGGTTGCCAAGGGTGATCTCGACCTGGGTGCGTTGGCCGACGAAACCGAAAAGAAAGAGCGCGAAAAGATCGCCGAAGAAATGAAGCCGCTGGTCGAGCGCATCAAGTCGGCGCTAGGCGACAAGGTCAAGGAAGTGCGCGTCACCGATCGCCTCACCGATTCGCCGGCCTGCCTGGTGGTGGATGAGAACGAGCTATCCGGCAATCTGGAACGTATCCTGAAAGCGGCCGGGCAGAACGTCAACGCGGCCAAGCCGATCCTGGAAATCAATCCCGCGCACGAGCTGCTGAAGCGCATCGGTGCCACGGAGGACGATGCAAGGTTTGCCGATTGGACGCTGCTCTTGTTCGAGCAATCGCTACTTGCCGAAGGCGGCCAATTGGAAGACCCGGCGGGATTCGTCAAGCGCATGAATGCCCTGGTGCTGGGCGCCTAGGTCGGATATGGACAGTGTTCCCACGCTATATGACTGGGTTGGCGGCATTGAAGCGCTGCGACGCCTGACCAAGCGCTTCTACGAGCACGTGAAGGACGATGCCTTGCTCGGACCCGTCTTCGCGCATATGGGCGCCGACCATCCTGCTCACGTCGCTACCTTCCTTGCCGAAGTCTTGGGTGGCCCGACCGCATATTCGGAGCAGCACGGCGGTCACCCGCACATGATTCAACGCCATCTGAATCGCCACCTGAATCAGGAACAACGGCGCCGCTGGGTGGGACTGCTGCTGGAAACAGCGGATGAACTCGAGATGCCGGACGATCCGGAGTTTCGCTCCGCGCTGGTCGGATATCTGGAATGGGGATCGCGTTTGGCGGTCATCAATTCTCAGACGGAAGTGACCGTTGACCCGCAAGTCCCAATGCCCAAGTGGGGCTGGGGTGAAGTCAAGGGGCCCTATACGGCTCCGACGGAATAAATGACGGCGCCCCGGCAGATGCTTGCATGAAGTCCTCCCGCCACTTCGGCGCCCGCCGTGCCACGCAGGATGATATAGGCACCCTGGTTTCGCTCATGCACGACTTCTACGCCGAGTCGCACTATCCGCTCGATGCGGAATGGGCCACGTCGTCGTTTGCAACCCTGTTGGCCGATCCCTCCTTGGGCGGGGCCTGGCTTGTGCTTGAAAATGACAAGCCGGTTGGGCACATCGTTCTCTCGCTGCGCTACGGCATGGAGCACGCCGGCTTGATCGGCTATATCGATGATCTGTACGTGAAGCCCGAGGCTCGTCGCTGCGGTGCAGCGACGGTGGCGCTGACGGCGTTAATGACAGACTGCCGTGCGCGCGGTGTCAAATCGGTCGTCGTGGAAGCGAGCGACGGCAACGCCGCTGCGCTTGCCGCCTACGCCAAATTCGGCCTGAAGCGACTGACGGACGGGAGAGTGCTGCTTGTCGCGGTGCTGGCGCAATCCTGATCGATTGCATTGGGGCAATCGTCGATTGGCGTCTGAATGGCGCCTCGATCAATTGGCAGGGATCTGCCAGGTCCCATCGGCCACCTCGGTAAAAGTCCGCTCCTCGCGCAGGATGAAGCGTTTCTCTTGCGCGATCGCAAAGTTTTTGCGACCTTCGGCATCGGTTTTGAGTTTGGCCCGATAGGCTTCGTAGGCAGCCAGGCTGTCGAAAGCAATCAGGCCCCAGGCGATGTCGTTGGTTCCTTCGTGCGGCAGGAAGTAGCCGACCAGGTTGCCGCCGCAGCGCGGGATAATGCGCGCCCAATTCTCCGTGTAGTTGCGAAACGCTTCGCGCTGGAACGGGTCGATCTGATAGCGAATGAAGCAGGTAATCATGGTTATTCTCCCGTCTGTGAGGAATCAAGGTGGCATGCAATATTGTTCGTCCGTTCCCATAACTACCGTTCGCCCTGAGCTTGTCGAAGGGCGGTGGCATCCTTCGACAGGCTCAGGGCGAACGGAGAAAGATTGCGAATCGATCGACATGAGGGCGGCGCATGGACTCAGGTCTCGGCGCGAAAGTTGCGGCCCAGGCGTTCGCCGGTGCCGAAGTAGTGCCGGAACACATAGAGTAGAGGGCTCCAGCGGCGGGTGTCGATGTGCTGGGTGCCGGGCACGACGATAGCGTCGTGCGCGTGCACGCGAGTGACCTGCATTTCCAGCAGCATGAAATCCCGCTCTTCGCCGTCGAGGGCGGCCGAATCGTGCGCTGCCAGCAGCCGCGCCTCGAGTTGCAGGGGACACTCGGCGATGCGCGGTGGCGCCACCGTTTCAGAGGCCAGGGCCGTCATGCCGGACAGGGCAAACTTGTCGGCTTCGAAGCGATAGCCCATCGCGAGCTTGTGCTCGGGCACCGGATTGCGGCCGGTGGTAGCGGCGATCGCTTCCACCAAGGCACATTGCCCGGGCCCCGGCAGATTGATCACCGCTTCGCGCGTGGTCAGCAGGTTTTCGCAACCCTGGCCCGCCGACGCCATGCCCAGCACCACGCGGTCGCCCAGCGCCCAGGCCGAGGACATGGGTGAAATATTGGCGTTCCCCTCGGGGGACATCGTCGTGACAAGGACAACCGGCGTGCCGAAATACAGGACGGACGGCTTTACCACCGAGGTGGCGGGTGCGGAATCGGAATCGGGAGAGTTGGGAGACTCAGGAGGTTCGGGGAAGGCCCGCGAGAGGGCGTGCGCGTTTTGCATGGAGGGCTCGGAAGTCAGGGAGCCGTCAAGATAGCGACGGTCCAAGGCTTATGCTTCGTCCCCGGCCGAAGGGTCTCCCGCGCCCCGGTGGCATACTGCCGGTATCGCATTCTCGAAGTGCAGCGTGAGCCATTCCGGAACCGAAGGCCCCAGCCTTGCCAAACTGGCCACCGTGCTGGCCGAACCTGCACGCGCGCAAATGCTGACCGTACTGATGAACGGCCAGGCGCTGACTGCGACCGAGCTTGCCAACGCCGCCGGCGTGGCGCGTCCCACCGCCAGCGATCACCTGGCCAGACTGCAGGCCGCCGGTCTCCTCTCCATGGTACGGCAGGGGCGCCACCACTATTTCAAGCTGGCCGGCGAAGAGATCGCCGAAATGCTCGAGCAACTGGCCGTGATCGCCAACCGGGCCGGTGCGGCGCCGCTGGTGGTAGGGCCGCGCGACGCGCAATTGCGTGAGGCGCGCGTGTGCTACGACCACCTTGCCGGCGAGCACGCGGTGGCAATAATGGATGGCCTGCTGGCGCGCGGTGCGCTCCAATACGATGGGCCGCGCCTCGGCCTCGGCAACCATGCCGCCAGGACCTTTGCGCCCCTGGGAATCGACGTGGCCGCCCTGGGTGCGTCGCGCCGGCCGCCGTGCCGCGCCTGCCTGGATTGGAGCGAGCGCCGCCATCACCTCGCCGGCGCACTGGGGCAGGCATTGCTGAGCCACATCCTGGCCGCGGGATGGGCAAAGCGCGTCAAGGATTCGCGTGTCATCGCCTTCAGCGATTCGAGCGTCGGTACGCTGAAGAAATGGCTGGTATCGCCCTGATGGCGTTGTCACAAATTGCTACAAATGTGGCATTTGTCACAGTCATGCGAATTGCTTGCCGTACCGCACAAATGAGGTGTACTGTATTCGTACCGCCGTGCTGTGCGGTGGCCGCAAAACGAAGGAGAAAGCCATGAGAAAACTCGTGCTGTGCGGAATGGCCCTGTCGCTGTTCGGACTCGGCGGTTGCGCCACGATGGCGGATTCGCCTACCTATGCACCCGATTACGCCAAGATGCAGGCGGTGGAACACGCCGCGGATCGGTTCGGCACCAAGGTCGTGTGGGTGAACGTCCCGCAAAAGAAAACCAGCGCCAACGGTATTTGAACCGCCGGTACTACGCCTGGGCCAGCGCCCAGGCGATGTGCTCGTCCACCAGTGGCGAGACAGTCCCTTGTTTGGCATATAAGGCGGCGACCACGTCGGCCTGCCCGGGCTTGGCGCGCAGCAGGTTCCCCAACGCCACCGCGATATTGCGTATCCACTGCGCGTAACCGATGCGGCGTATGACGCTGCCTTCCATGCGCCGGTTGAAGTCCTCCTCGTTCCAGGAGAAAAGCTCCAGCAGGGCGACGTCGTCGAGGTGATGGCGGACCTGAAAGTCGGGGTCGGCGGCATCGGAGGCATATTTGTTCCAGGGGCACACCAGTTGGCAATCGTCGCAGCCGTAGATGCGATTGCCGATCGCGGCGCGCCATTCGACCGGAATGGCGCCCTTGTGCTCGATGGTGAGATAGGAAATGCAGCGGCGCGCATCCAGTTCATAGGGGGCCACGATGGCGCCGGTGGGGCAGATGTCTATGCATTTGCTGCAGGTCCCGCAATGCTCGCCGGTGGCGGCACTGACCGGCAGCGGCAGGTCGGTGTAAATCTCGCCGAGAAAGAACCAGGAGCCCGCGTCGCGCGACAGCAGTAGCGTGTGCTTGCCGCGCCAGCCGAGGCCGGCCTTGCGCGCCAGCGATACCTCCATGACCGGGGCGCTGTCGGTGAACACACGATAGCGGTACGGTCCGGCGACGGCTTCGATCTTTTCGGCCAGGGACTGCAGCTTGCCGCGCAGCACCTTGTGATAGTCGCGCCCCAGCGCATAGCGCGACACGAAGGCGGCGTCTTGGTCTTCCAGCGTCTGCCAGCTATCGCGCGCATCGGGCGGCCGGTAATTGAGGCGCACCGAGATCACCCGCAGGGTGCCGGGCACCAGCTGTTGCGGTCGCGTTCGCGCGAGGCCGTGGCGGGCCATATAATCCATCTCGCCGTGATAGCCGCGCGCCAACCATTGCTGCAGCCAGGCTTCTTCCTGCGTAAGGTCGGTATCGGTGATGCCGGTTTCCTCAAAACCGAGTTCGCGTCCCCAGGCATGGATGCGTTCGGCGAGCGCCGGAAGGTCGATGGTTTCGGTGCCGGTTTCCATGTGCGGAGTGTAACGGATGGTGTTGGATGGTCCTTGAAACCCCTGTGACGATCGCATTGCCCGACGAAGCCGCCACGCTGGCGCTGGGCGGGCGCTTGGCCGGCCACCTGCAGCCGGGCGACGTGATTTTCCTTTCCGGCGAGTTGGGGGCGGGCAAGACCACATTGACCCGCGGGGTGCTGCGCGGGCTCGGTTTCGGCGGGCGGGTCAAAAGTCCGACCTACACATTGGTTGAACTTTATGAAATTTCTAGGTTACACTTGTATCACTTTGATTTTTATCGGTTCGCCGATCCCCAGGAATGGCTGGAAAGCGGGTTTCGAGACCTCTTCAACGAGACCAATATCTGTCTCGTCGAATGGCCGGAAAAGGCCGGGGAGCTGTTACCCCCGGGCGACCTGACCCTGACCCTGAAGGCGACGCCATCGAACGGCCGTACCGCGTGGATCCAGGCCGCGACGCCTCGCGGGAAAATCCTGCAGCAAAGCCTTTCGTAGCACCGCCCGCCGCCATCAAGAGTGTCGATGTCGTGCGCCGGACCATGCTGGCGCTGCCCTTGCTGCTTTCGCCGCTCGCCCGCGCTGCCGCAGCGTCGGGAAAAATCAACGCTACGCGCGTCTGGCCCGCCAACGAATACACGCGCGTTACTTTCGAATCGAACTCGGCATTCCAGTTCCAGCAATTCTTCCTGAAAGATCCGGAACGGCTGGTGATCGATATCGAGAACGCCGAAATGAGTCCCGCGCTCAGCGGCCTCGCCGCCAAGATCGGCGCCGACGACCCGTACATCAAGGCGGTGCGGGTCGGCATCAACCGCCCGCACGTGATCCGCGTGGTGCTCGACCTCAAGATCGAAGTGAAGCCGCAGGTATTCGCGGTGCCGCCGGCGGGTGAATTCGGCCACCGCCTGATGCTGGATATCTATCCCGCCAAACCAATCGACCCGATGCTGGCCTTGCTCGACGACGACGTCGCGGCCTTCGGCAAGGGCCGCGGCGACGCAAAATTCGATGTGCCCAACCCCGCAACGCCCGCGACCACTGTCGCGGCGGACCCCCTGCCTTCCGTTACGGCACCAGCCAAAAAGACCGACGCCTCGAGCGGCAAGGAAACGGAGAAAAAACCGGAAGCACCGTACGTTGCGCGCCAGTCGCGCGCGATCGTGGTGATGTTCGATCCGGGACACGGCGGCGAAGACCCCGGCGCGATAGGGCGCCGGGGTACTCGTGAAAAAGATGTGGTGCTGGTGATGGCGAGAAAGCTTCGCGAGAAGTTGCACGACGACACGCGCTTTCGTGTCGGCCTCACCCGCGATGCGGACTTTTTCGTGCCGCTGGGGCAGCGGGTGGCGCGGGCGAGGAAATTAAAGGCCGCTCTGTTCGGCAGCGTGCTCGCCGACGCCTTTATCCAGCGCCAGGCCAACGGGTCCAGCGTGTTCGCGCTCTCCGAACGCGGCGCCACTTCGACGGCGGCGAGCTGGCTCGCCAACAAGGAAAACGACGCCGACCTGATCGGCGGCGTGAATCTGAATGTGCGCGATTCGATACTGGCGCGCACGCTGCTCGATCTTTCGCAGACGGCGCAGATCAACGATAGCCTCAAGGTCGGCAAGCTGGTCTTGTCCGAGTTGGGCGAAATCAATCACCTGCACAAGAACTACGTAGAGCAGGCCGGCTTCTCGGTGCTGAAGGCGCAGGACATCACGTCGATCCTGACCGA
>CAZCKI010000174.1:4926-6944 GCA_964498815.1 uncultured Burkholderiales bacterium | reverse complement strand
CTGTTTCGCATCAACAAGGGCCGCGAGGAGATGTCGGAATCGATCAACGAGCATATGCCGGAAAGCGAGCGGCCGATCCCGTTTTCCAATCTCATCTATATCGGCGACGGCATGACCGATGTGCCGTCGATGGCGCTCACCAAGAAAAGCGGCGGTCACGCCATCGCCGTGTTCAACCCGAAGATTGCCCGCACCAAGCAGACCTGCGTGCGCCTGCTCGACGCGGGGCGCGTCGATTTCATCGCCCCAGCCGACTATCGCGCCGCCGGCAAGCTGGCCGCGCGCGTACACCTCCTGCTCGATTCGGTCATCGCCGGCATTGCCTATGCCACCGAAGTGGCGGCCTGCAAAGCGGAGCACCGCTGAACGATGCGTCCACTGGCGTGGACCCTGCTGACGGAGCTTTCGCACCAACGATTTGTCTCCGGCGCCAAGCTGGCTGAGCGCTTCGGTGTTTCGCGCAGCGCCGTGTCCGACGCACTGCGCGATGCGGCCGAAGCCGGTGTGGAGATTTTCAGCCTCACGCGCAAGGGCTATCAATTGGCGCAGCCGCTCGATCTGCTCGATGCGGAAAGTGTTCGTGCTGGCCTGGGGCCGGCCGCCAAGCGCTTGCAGGTCGACATCTGCCACGAAATCGATTCGACCAATAGCGAATTGATGCGGCGCGCGGAACAAGGTGCCGCCGGCGGCATCTGCCTCGCCGCCGAATTGCAAAGCGCCGGCCGTGGCCGGCGTGGCCGTTCCTGGCAATCGGGCTTCGCGACCTCGCTAACCTTTTCCTTCTTGTGGCGCAGCGACCTCGGCGCCGCGGCCCTGGGCGGCTTGTCGCTGTCGGTGGGGCTTGCGGTGGTGCGCGCATTGCGCGAACTCGGCGTCGGCAAGGCCATGGTCAAGTGGCCCAACGACATCGTGGTCGGTGGCGACAAGCTGGGCGGCATCCTGATCGAATCGCGCGGCGACATGCTGGGGCCGTCTGCCGCGGTGATCGGTATCGGCCTCAACGTCAGTCTTCCCGCCCGGCTGCGCGCCGGCATCGACCAGCCGGTCACCGATGTGCATTCGCAATGTGCATCGCCGCCGAGCCGCAATTTGTTGTTGGCCGTGCTGCTACAGCATTTGCAGGCGGTGCTCGATGAATTCGGCAAGCTTGGGTTTTCCGCGCAACGAGAGGAATGGTGCGCCTGCCATGCTCTGCACGGCAAGCCCGTGACGGTGACACCGTCGCAGGGTACGGCCTATGCGGCCACGGTGGTCGACGTCGGCAACGACGGTGCGCTATGGGTACGAGCGGCAGGCAAGCGGCTGGAATTGCGATCCGCGGAAGTCTCGCTGCGCGCCCGCAAGGCCGATAGGGCGTGACCGGCTTGGATGCCGCGCCTCTTCCCAATGCGTCCGCGATGAACGACAATCGCGCCTTATGACGCGCTTCGTCTTTTTTCTGCTGCTGATCGCGAACCTGTTTTTTGCAGCGCACCTCTACCTCAGCGCCACCCGGCCAGTCGGCGAAATGCCGCGCGAAGTGAACCCGGATTCGATGAAAATCGCCTCGGTCACCGACCCCGCCAAGGCGGCGCAGGATGCCGAGATCACGAGGAAGCTCGTCGCCAACCTGAGCGGCTCGGCGTGCGTGGACTTCTCGATCAAACCAGCCGACGCCGCGCGCGCGCAGCCGCTGTTCGACGCGATGGCGCTGGCCGACCGGCTCAGCACGCGCAGTGTCGAGGAATTCAGCCGCTTTGCCGTCGCGCTGCCGGCGCAAAAGGACAAGCGCAGCGCCGATCAATTGCTGGCAAGCCTGCGCAAGGCCGGCGTCAAGGATGTGTCCGCTCTCGGCGACAACAGCATTTCGCTGGGTGTATTTTCCAGCGATGAGGGTGCCAGGCGCTACGTTGCCGAACTGGAAGCCAAGGCGTCGGCCCTGATCAAGGGCCTCACCGTGACACCGCGCAATTCACAGCCCAAGGAAGCGATTTTCACGATACGCGAACCCGACACCAACCTGGTCGCTCGCCTGAGTC
>CAZCKI010000174.1:0-4916 GCA_964498815.1 uncultured Burkholderiales bacterium | reverse complement strand
GTCTCATGCAACGCGAATTCGACGGCAGCAATCTGAAGGCGGTCGCCTGCCCGGCCGTCGCAGCGGCGCCTGCGGCAACCGCTGCTGCGCCGGCAGCCGCTGCGCCCGCTGCCACACCCGCTGTCGCGCCCACGCCAATACCGGCGAAGACGCAAGCCGCGAAGAAATAGATTGCGGTCAATCCGCCGCTTGCGGCACGTTGCGGCGGCCTGACCACAGCCACAGCACCATCAGCACCGAGATCACCAGGAACGGGACCGCGGTCCATTGCAGGGTGGTCCAGCCGGTGCGGTTGATGAGTACGCCGGAGGCGAACGAGGAGCAGGCGGTGGTGCAAAACACCAGCAGATCGTGGGCGCCTTGCGCCTGGGCTTTTTCGTTGGGACGATAGGCCTCGGTCAGCAGGCTCGATCCACCGACGAACATGAAGTTCCAGCCGAGTCCCAGCAGCACCAGCGCCCACCAGAAATTCATGATCTCCAGACCCGATAGCGCCACCGCGACGCAGGCCGCCATCAGCGCGGCGCCGGCCAGGATCACCTGCAGCACGCCGAAGCGTGCGATCAGGTTGCCGGTGAAAAACGAAGGTGCGAACATGGCGATCACGTGCGCCGAAATCACCCCGGCCGCCGCGCCATAGGGGTGGCCGCAAAAGCCCATCGCGAGCGGTGTTGCCGTCATCAACAGACTCATCACGCCATAGCTGATCGCGCTGGAAGTCACCGCGACGATGAACACCGGCTGCGCAGCGATTTTCCGGATTGGCCTGGGGGGTGCTGCCGACACATCGGTGTGCGCCTTGGGTGCCGACAGCTGCGATGTGACCATCATGGTCAGCAGCGAAAACACCATCAGCGAGGCGTAGGAGGCGAGAAATTCCGTGGAGGCCAGCGCGCGCGTCCAGGTCGATAGCGCCGGGCCCACCAATCCACCGACCAGGCCGCCCGCGACCACCAGCGAAATCGCCTTGGAGCGAAACGAGGGCGCTGCGGCATCGGCGGCGGCGAACCGGTAGAACTGGCCGAAGGCGCCGTACACGCCGAGCACGAAAGTGGCGGCGCACAGCAGCCAGAAGTTGCCCAGCGACAGCGCTAATGTCGCCAGCGCGGCCCCGGCCATGCCGAACAGCGATCCGACCTGGAAGCCGGCGCGCCGGCCGATGCGCTGCATCAGCAGCGACGCCGGCATGGTCGAAACGGCGGAGCCGACGATTTGCGCGGTGACGGTGAGGGTCGCCATCACCGGCGTGGGTGCCAGCTTGTAGCCGGCGAGTCCGTTGATCGCGATCAGCGTGACGTTGTTGGTGAACAGCAGCGCCTGGCAGGCGGACAGCAGGGCGACATTCTTGTAGGGGTGCGACATGGCTCGTTGGCGGGTGGGGGCTACAACACTTTGCCCGGGTTCATGATCCCCTTGGGGTCGAGGGCTTGCTTGATGGCGCGCATGGCCGCCAGTTCCACATCGGGTTTATGCCGGGTGATGTCCTCGCGCTTCATCTGCCCCAGCCCATGCTCGGCGCTGATCGAGCCGTGCATTTCGTCGAGCAGGGCGTAGACGATGCGGTTGGCCTCCTTGATCTGCTGCGGTTCGGGGGTGGTACCGGGAAAACTCAGGTTGTAGTGCAGATTGCCGTCGCCGATATGGCCGAAGCAGATCAGTTGCGAAATTGGAAACGCCGCCAGCAGGGCGGCTTCACCGCGCGGAATGAATTCCGCGATGCGCGAGATCGGCACCGAAATATCGTGCTTGACGCTCTTGCCCTGGCGCTTTTCCGCCTCGGGAATCTGCTCGCGGATCTGCCACAAGGCCGTGGCCTGCGCTTCGCTCGCGGCGATCACCGCATCGAGCGCCTGTCCGTCTTCGAAGGCCGGCGCCAGCGCCGCCGCCAGCGCGTCTTCCAGCGGAGCCTCCTTCAGCGTGTCGGCGAGTTCCACCAGCACCTGCCAGGGGTGGCGCGCGGCGAACGGTTCCACCGTCGCCGGAAAATGGCGGGCGACGTGATCGATGCAGACGCGCGAAATCAATTCGAAGCCGGTCACGCGGTCGCCCATCGCGCCTTGCACGGTGGCGAGCAGCGCCACCGCCGCAGCGGGATCGGCCACCGCCACCAGCGCGGTGCAGGTGCGTTGCGGCCGTGCGTACAGTTTCAAGACCGCTGCGGTGATTACCCCCAGCGTGCCTTCGGCGCCCATCAGCAGGTGCTTCAGGTCGTAACCGGTGTTGTCCTTGCGTAGCGCCTTCAGTCCGTTCCAGATGCGTCCGTCGGGCAGCACCGCTTCGATGCCCAGCACCAGGTCGCGTGCATTGCCGTAACGCAACACGGCGGTGCCGCCGGCGTTGGTGGAAAGATTGCCGCCGATGGTGCAACTGCCTTCCGCCGCGAGCGAAAGCGGAAACAGCCGGTTGTGTGCCGCCGCCGCTTCCTGCACGGCCTGCAGGATGCAGCCGGCCTCCACGGTCATGGCGTTGTTGGCGGTATCGATATCGCGGATGCGATTGAGGCGCTGCAGGGACAGCACGATGGCCTTGCCGGACGTATCCGGGATGCCGCCGCCGACCATGCCGGTATTGCCGCCCTGCGGCACGATCGGCGTGCCGGTCTCCGCGCATAGCGTGACGACGGCGGCGACTTCTTCGGCATTGGCGGGACGCACCACGGCAAGCGCGCGGCCCTGGTAGTTGCCGCGCCAGTCCAGCAGGTAGGGCGCGGTATCGGGCGGGTCGGTGAGGACGTGCGCGTCGCCGACGATGCGGCGCAGGGATGGCACGATTTCTTTGCTCATACGGATGAGATTCTTCGCGGTGCCTAGGAGGAGATTACTTTTGAGTGCCGCGGATCTTCGCCAGCATGGCGGTGGTGGAGCGTTGGTGCTGGAAGGCGATGGCGTGTACGCTGCCGCCCCACGAGGTCACTTCGGGTCCGCCGACGATTTTGGCTAGCGGCCAGTCGCCGCCCTTGACCAGTACATCGGGGCGGATGTCGAGGATGCGTGCAAGCGGGGTGTCCTCTTCGAACCAGGTCACCAGTGATACGCATTCGAGTGCCGCGATCACGGCGAGGCGGTCTGCGAGGGTATTGATCGGCCGGTCGTCGCCTTTGCCCAGCCGTTTCACCGACGCATCCGAATTCAGCGCAACCACCAGCGATGCACCCAGCGCACGCGCCTCGGCGAGGTAGGTGACGTGGCCGCGATGCAGCACGTCGAACACGCCGTTAGTGAAGACGGTTTTTCTGGCCAGTCGAGGCGCTCGCCCGGCCAGGTCGGCGGGCGCGCAAATCTTGTCTTCGAATGGGGGGTGCATGACGGTATTGTAACCGTCACGCGAATCTGCCGGACTAGGCGGGCTGTATTTTGCTGCCGAGCGCCGCTACCAGTTCCTTGCGAAAGCGGTTGAGATCGGTGGTGGTTTCGAAGCGATGCTCGAACAGATTGGAAAGCTGCTTGAGGATGCCGTTGACCACGCGCCCTTCCCACACCCGGTCGAACTGAATCTGCGTGTCGAGCCAGCGCTCCAGCCAGGAAGGATCGGGCAGTTTCGACTGGATGGTGTCGTGCGGAAACAGCGCCTGGTTGACGTGCAGGTTGGTCGGATGCATGGGCTTGCCGGCCTTGCCGGAATTGGCCATCAACAGGCCGATCTTGGCAAAGGCGACCTTGGCCTCGGTACCGACGCGCTCCATCGCCCGCCGCATATAGCGGAAATAGGCGCCGGCGTGCCGCGCTTCATCTCTGGAAATGGTGTCGTAGATTTTCTTGATCACCGGCTCGCTGTGCCACTCCGCCGCGCGCCGGTACCACTGCGTCAAGCGGATCTCGCCGCAAAAGTGCAGCATCAGCGTTTCCAGCGCCGGCGCCGGGTCGAAGGTAAAGCGCACCGCGTGTAATTCCTGCTCGGTCGGCAACAGGTCGGGGCGGAACCGCTTCAGGTATTCCATCAACACCAGCGAGTGCTTCTGCTCCTCGAAAAACCAGATCGACATGAAAGCCGAGAAATCGCTGTCGTCCTGGTTGTCGCGCAGAAACATCTCGGTGGCGGGCAGCGCCGACCACTCGGTGATGGCGTTCATCTTGATCGTCATCGCCTGTTCGTCGCTGAGCTTGCTGGCGTCGAAGGTTTCCCAGGGAATATCGTTCGCCATATTCCAGCGCGCCTTTTCCAGGTCGCGGAACAGGTCGGGATACAGCATCGGGGATTCGTTGTTCATATGGGTTGTGCCTCGTATTGCTACAGTACACCTAACTTCACTACGGAGTCTGCCGGTAGGCGGATTCGCGCATCTTACTTAACGCACCATTAGGCCCGGTGATTGCGTCAGATTCATGAAAACGGCCCGGCGTAAGACTACGCCGGCCGTGCCCGCAGGCCGTTGAAGGTCGCCCGCACCATGGCTTCGACGATCGCCTCGTTGCCGAGTTTGCCGTCGCGCCGCAGGAATTCCACCGTCGGGTCGCAAGAGCGCGAGTACAGGGTGTAGACAATAACATCGTCGGGTGCCGCCGCATCGATGGCGCCGTCGCGCTTGGCTTCGGTCACCAGCGCGTAAAAGCGCTTGTTGACCTTGAGCGCCTGCGCCAGGTAGTCGAAATTGAGCAATAGCGCGCGCTGCAAAGCCCCGCGGGTCGAGGGAAGGTAGGGCACACCGCCGCGCAGGCGATGCTGCAGGGACCAGCGCAGGATTTCTTCCAGCCGGCGCGCGGCGCTCCAATCGGCCGGCATCTCGTCCAGCACCTGCAGCGTCTGGGTGAGCAAGCGCGTCATCACTGCGGCGGCGAGTTTCTCCTTGCCGAACGGCTTGACGAGGTAGTCGACGGCGCCGGCGCGGATCGCCTCGACGGCCCCCTCCACGGAGGCGTGCCCGGTGATCATGACCACTTCGCGCGGCGGGGTGAGGTCGCGGGCGCGCCGCAGAAGCG
>CAZCKI010000173.1:0-6945 GCA_964498815.1 uncultured Burkholderiales bacterium | reverse complement strand
TCGCCACCGCTTTCTGCGGGCGTGCGCGAATCGGCCTCGCCCAGGATGAATAGAGTCGGGGTCTTGACGTTGTTGATGTAGCTGATCGGCGAGCGCTCCGCATAGTCCTTCGGGTTCTCGAAGGGCGGCTTCCTGAACCAGTTGGCGTGGAACAGGGGAAAATCGTCCGCGTACCACCACGCCGCCCAGTCGGCGATATCGCGCTGCGAGACGGCCGCGGCGAAGCGGTCGGTGTGGCCGATCACCCAGTTGGTCAAGAGGCCGCCACCGCTGCCGCCGGTAACCCCCAGGCGCTTTTCGTCCACGTAGCCGGCACGGATCAGTTCATCCACACCCGCCATCAGGTCCTTGTAGTCGTCGCCCGGATATTTGTACTGGATGACATTGCCGAATTTTTCGCCGTAAGTGGCGCTGCCGCGCGGGTTGGGGTACAGGACCACATAACCCTTGGCCGCCATCCATTGCATTTCGTGGAAGAAGGCGTAGCCGTAGGCCGCGTGCGGGCCGCCGTGGATGTTGAGGATCAGCGGGTATTTCTTGCGCGCATCGAAGTCCGGCGGCAGCTGCACCAGCGCGTGAATCTTCTGGCCGTCGAAACTCTTGTACCAGAGGTCCTTGGGGGCGGTCAGCGTGAGGCCGGCGAAGAGCTTGTCGTTGACGTGGGTGAGCTGCTTCGGCGCTGCGCCGCCGGCGATCGAATACAAGTCGTTCAGCTGGGTCGGCGTAGAAATGCGCGCGACGAAATCGCGGCCGTTGGATGCGAACTGCGAAATCGCCCGGTCGCCGCTGGTTACCATGGTGACAGCGCCGCTGCGCGCGTCGATGCGCTCCAGGTTGGAGCGGCCTTCGCGCGCCACCACCAGCGTGAGCGACTGGCCGTCGGTGGACCACACCGGGCGGGTCTCGCCGCCGGCACGCGGCGATTCGGAATCGTTGATGATGCCCCCGCCGATGTCCCAATCGTAGTTGGCGGTGAGGTTGTTGCGCTTGCCGTTGGCGAGAGCTATCACCCACAGGTCGTGCTTACGATGCGACTGCACCGGCATAGCCTCGGTGCCCAGGAAAGCCAGGCGATCACCCTGCGGGCTCACCGAAATCGCGGCGACCTGGCCCGCGAAGCGCGCCACTTCTACGCTCTCGCCGCCCGCAGCGGGCACCGCGTAGATCGCATCCTTCGGCAATTGATAGTACGGTTCGCTGTCGCGGTCAGACACAAAATAAATCTTCGCGCCGTCCGGCGCCCACTCGATGCCGCCCTCGTTGAATTCGCCGCGCGTGAGCTGCTTCGGAACCACCGGCGTTTGCGCATCGGCGCTGAAAGCCACCGTCCAGATGTGCGCGGGCCGGCTGAAATCGAGGAAGCCCACGTTGTTGAGGCGATACACCGCGCGGGTGACGACGTGAATGTCGGATTCGTGCGCGGGCCGGCACAGCGTATGGTCGGCGTCCTTTTTCGCTTCGCAGGCAGCAACGGCCAGGTCCTGGTCGTTGGATACGCTGAGGAAGGCGATCGACTTCCCGTCCGGCGACCACTTCGGTTGCGCGGCACCCTTCGGCAAGGAGGTCAGCTGCCACGGCTCGCCACCTGCCATCGGCAGCACGAAAATTTGCGGCGGCTGCGGCTTGCCGTCTTTTTCCGTCACGCGCGCAAATGCCAGGAACTTGCCGTCGGGCGACCAGCGCGGAGAGAAATCGTGTTTGCCGGAAGTCAGTCGGCGCGGCTCGCCACCGCGGGTGGAGACTTGCCAAAGAGAGGTCTCGTAGTCGGCCTGCTTCTCATCGGCGGCAACACTCACGTACGCTACTTCGGCGCCATCGCGCGTCAGTTGCGGATCGCTGACCCAGTGGAATTGGAACAGGTCCTTCTCAGAAATTGCACGTTGTTCACCAAATGCCAGGCTGCTGAATAGCAACGCATGCAATAGCAATAACCAGGCGCGAAGTTGTAGCTTGTCCATTGCAATCCCAATTGACTACGTATTTAGTTCGCTTCTCGTCTGCACTAATGATCAGACTGATCTCATTACTTTGAAGCGGGCTGGAATACAGTCCAAGCGTCGTCCTTGAAAAGATATAGCGCCGATGAAATGCGTAAGCGACCACTACTCGAATGCAAGTACCCCACACTCTTTCGCAACCCGTCAACCGCTTTGGCGTTTGAAAGCGGCGTGTACAACAACCCACCGCGCCTTGGCACTGACACAACCAATCCCTCTGGATGTTTCATCAAAAGGTTCTGCCAGAACAGGCGATCAAGAAAATAACTACTATCTAAATCCGACGATTTGCCGCTTACCAACATTAGATCATTCCATGCAGAAACGGACGGTTCGCCATAGACGCGCTTGATGTTGGCAACGGCAACTTTCAACGCTTGTTCTGCCGTACCTAGTTTTAGACGCTCGAGGTCCATCGGCGTTGCGCCCATCATTGTTTGGGGGCCATCAAAAACAAAGCGAATATGCATGTCCCCGATATATTCGAACCAACTTTGGTCGATCTCGACTTCTTTGCCATCCGGAAGCTTGGCCTTCACTTTGCCCGAAGAGACCAATTTCTCATCAAGCTTATTTAAGCCCTGAGATTCACGAAGGACTACCATCAAGTTGTTGATGCTTTTTTCGGATGTGTCATTCGACGGCAATTGCGCCTGCGTCGGTATTGCCGCGATCAGCCACAACAGCCCAATTTGGGAAAATCTGCGCCACATTTGAGCCTTACCAGTATTCATGGACTAACTCCGGACAAATTCTCAACCTGGCGGAGGCACAAACCCCGAAGCCTGATCCGCACCCTCACCAAAGAAATGCCGCACCATCTGTTCCTCCAGATACTTGCGCGCCTTGATGTCGGCGAGGTTCAAGCGGTTTTCGTTGACCAGGCGCTTCTGGTGTTCCAGCCATTCCTTCCACGCCTGCTTGGAGATGTTGTCGAAAATGCGCTTGCCGATCACGCCCGGGTAGGGCGGGTAATCGAGGCCTTCGGCTTCGGTGCCGAGCTTGCTGCAATTCACCATTCTGGTCATGCCGATTCTCCTGCCTTCGCGCCTTACAGCGCCTTGGTGTAAACCTTCGATTTGCGTTCGTGGTTGTAATTCGCCTGCCGGCCTTCGGGCAGTTTGCTCACATCGGTTTCGGTGAAGCCGCGCTCGACGAACCATTGCGTGGTCTGTGTGGACAGCACGAACAGCGACTTCATGCCCTTGTCCTTTGCCTGCTTTTCGGCGTGGTTGAGGATGCGTTCGCCACGGCCGCCGTCGCGGTAGAACGGATTGACCGCTAGACAGGCGAGTTCGCAGGCTTTTTCCGGCTGGAAGAGATACAGCGCGGCGCAGCCGATGATCTCCTCGTCCTGCTCCAGCACAACATAGTGCTCGATGTCTTTTTCGATTTCGGCGCGGGTACGCGCGACCAGGACGCCGCGCTCGGCCAGCGGATCGATGATGGCGAGAATGCCGTCCACGTCCGCAACCTTGGCATCGCGCAACTGGTCCGGCGCTTCCAGCATCACCATGGTGCCGATACCGTGATGGGTAAAGAGTTCCATCAGCAGCGCGCCGTCGATATGGCGGCTGATGAGATGTGCGCGCTTCACACCCTCGCGCACCGCGCGGATCGCACACGGCAGGAACAGGCGGATGTCCTCGGTCTGCCCGCGATAGCGCACCGAGTTCAGTGCTTCCTGCGCCTGTGCGGCGGTGAGTTCGTTGAGCAGTTTTTCCTTGCCGTCGGTGGCGCCCAGCGTTTCGGTGAGAAAAATCAGCTTCTCCGCCTTCAAGGCGATGGCGACCGAGGTCGCCACGTCTTCCAGCGTGCAATTGAAAATATCCCCGGTCGGCGAAAAACCGATGGGAGAGATCAGCACCACTTCGTCGTCGTCGAGCCGCCGGTTGATGCCCTGTACATCCACCTTGCGCACTTCGCCCGTGTGCATGTAATCGACACCGTTGATCACACCCAGCGGTTTGGCGGTGATGAAATTGCCGGAGGACACGCGGATATCGGCGCCCGCCATCGGCGAGTTGGCGAGCTCGGTGGAAAGGGTAGCCTCGATTTCCACGCGCACGATGCCGTTGGCTTCCTTCACGCACTTCAACGCGGCGGCGTCGGTGATGCGGCGGCCGTCGTGCAAGGGTGCCGTCACGCCGTGCTGTTTCAGCTGATCCTCGACCTGCGGGCGGGTGCCGTGCACCAGCACCACGCGAATCTCCAGACTCACCAGCACGTTGATGTCGTGGGCGAGCTGCATGAATTCACCGTCGGTCAGCACCTCGCCGCCGAAGGCGATGACGATGGTGCGGCCGCCGAATTCGTGGATGAACGGCGTCGCCGAGCGGAACCACTTGACGAAGGCTTCTAGTTTTTTGGTGTCGTTGCGGGCCATATATACAATTTCGACGAAAGTAAAAACCTACTTTCGTCGAGTCTGATTTCGGCTATGGGGCGGCAGAGCCGCCCCATAGCTGGTTACGAAGAACCGGGAAAACGGAAACGTGATTTTACGGCAAGCGGGGCCGGGGGCCGCGGCTACTTCAAATCGCCGGCGGCGGACTGCAAAACAGCCAGTGCGGCGAGGCCGGCGGTTTCGGTGCGCAGCACACGCGGGCCGAGGGTGGCAAGCTGCGCGCCGTGCTTTTGGGCCAGTGCCAGTTCCTTGTCGTCGAAGCCGCCTTCGGGGCCGATCAGCAGCGATAGCGGCTGACTGGCGGCGGCAAATTGCGAGAGCGACTTGCCGCCCTCCGGGTGCAGCAGCAGACGGGTACCCTCTACGGGCGTTTGCAGCCACGCCGAAAACTCCATCACGCCGTGTACTTCCGGCAGGCGGTTGCGGCCGCACTGCTCGCAGGCGGCGATGACCACACCGCGCCAGTGCTCGGCGCGCTTGGCGGCGCGCTCGCTGGAAAGTTTCAGGTTGGCGCGGGCACTGCTGACCGGCTGGATCGCGGTCACCCCCAACTCCACCGCCTTTTGCACCACCCAGTCCATCTTGTCGCCGGTGGCGAGACTTTGTACCAGCGTGATCGATAGCGGCGATTCGCGCTCGGTGGCCGAATGCTTGGCCAGCATCAGCAGCGCGTCGCGCTTGCCGATGCTGTCGAGCACCCCGGTGAATTCGCCGCCGAGGCCGTCGAAAACGGTCACCACCTCGCCCGTCACCATGCGCAGCGCGCGCAGGTGCGCGGCGACACTTTCGCCAAGGGTCACGTGCAAGGGAAAATTTCCGTCGCGGGGCAGGGCTTCGGGGGAATAAAATCGCGGAGGCATGGAGTCAATAAGACGTGAGGGGTGAGGAGAGGCGATTATCATAGCGCCTCGCAGCCATTGTTTCCCCTGCTTCTCTTGTGGCGTGCCCGTTGCAAACTGCTACATTGCTCATCTTTCGTCCGGGTAGCATGGCCGGACCGGTCATACTGGAGTGGTGAAATGAACAGATCTTTCGCTTGGATATCCGCGTCGCTGTCTGCCGTGTTTGCGACGGTCGTGTGCGCCGACCCCGGCTACTTCCGCCAGCCGGCCCTGTCCGCCGACAGCATCGTGTTCGTCGCCGAGGGCGACCTGTGGCGCACTGGGCCCGACGGCGGCGCCGCGCAGCGCCTCACCACCCATGCTTCCGAAGAAACCAACCCGGCCATTTCGCCCGACGGCCGCTGGCTCGCCTTCAGCGCGCGCTATGAGGGGCCGCAGGAAATCTACGTGATGCCGCTCGCCGGCGGCGCACCGCGCCGCCTTACCTTCGATGGCGGCGCCAACGCGCGCGTGCAGGGCTGGACAGCCGAGGGCAAGGTCTTGTACAGCAGCACCCGTTTTTCCGGCAAACCGGGCACGCGCCTGTACACCGTCGATCCGTCCACCAGCACGCGCAGCGCCATCCCGCTGGCGCAGGCGGCGGAAGGTTGCTATCTCTCCGGGCGGCTGGTGTTCTCGCGCCGCGCACTGATTTCCGACAACATCAAGCGCTACAAGGGTGGCGGTGCGCAAAGCCTGTGGCGCTTCGACGGCAACAGCGAAGCGGTACCACTGACGGCAGATTACCCAGGCACCAGCCGCCAGCCGATGTGCTGGGACAACCGCGTCTATTTCCTGTCCGATCGCGACGGCGCCATGAACATCTGGTCGATGAACGGCAACGGCGGCGATCTGCGGCAGCACACCGGCCATAAGGACTGGGACATCCGCGGTGCCAGCCTCGGCAACGGCCGCATCGTCTATCAACTGGGCGCCGACCTGCGCGTGCTCGACATCAAGACCGCGCGCGACCAGGTTGTGAACATTTCGCTCACCTCCGATTTCGAGCAGACGCGCACCCGCTGGGTGAAAACACCGCTCGACTACGTGACCAGCATCGCCCTCTCGCCCACGGGAGACCGCATCGGCCTGGTGGCGCGCGGACAGGTGTTCGTGACCCCGGTAGGCGCCGGCCGCCGCGTCGAAGTGACGCGCGCCTCGGGACTGCGTGCGAGAAACCTCGAGTTCACGCCGGACGGCAAATCGCTGCTTACGTTTACCGACGCGAGCGGTGAATTCGAGTTGTGGCGCTACCCCGCCAACGGCGTCGGCGCGCCTGTGCAACTGACCCGGGAAGCGAACCTGTTGCGTCGCGATATCGAAATGTCGCCCGACGGCAAATGGGTGGCGCATACCAACAAGGAGCGGCGCCTCTACCTGCTCAACGTCGCCACGGGTGAGGATCGCGCCATCGCCATCACCGACAACGACCCGGTCGATCAACTGGCCTGGTCGCCCGACAGCCGCTGGCTTGCTTTCCGCGCCGAGAGCAGCAACGATTTCGAACGGCTGGGCCTGCTGGAGGTTGCGGGCGGCAAGCAGGTATTCCTCACCAGCACGCGCTATCACGCGCGTTCGCCGGCTTTTTCGGTCGATGGAAAATTCCTCTATTTCCTCTCCGACCGCAACCTGCAAACCGTCGTCGGCGCGCCCTGGGGAC
>CAZCKI010000172.1:0-6959 GCA_964498815.1 uncultured Burkholderiales bacterium | reverse complement strand
GGCAGCAAAAGTCTGTACGGTCCGGATGGCCTCGTTGCGGGAAGCGAGCGCGGCGAGCGCTTTTTGTTCTGGCCGATGGGTATCAACAGCGTCGGCGCGATGCGCCAATGGGGACACCATGCAACCGCCTTCGTCGGGCGGCGGCACTTTGACGACGCTGATTTGCTGGAAAAACGCTTTCAGCTCACGCCGTAAACGTCACGCCATCGGCAGTTTCAGGTCCTGCTCGCGAGCGCACTGCTGCGCCGTTTCGTATCCGGCATCGGCGTGCCGCATCACCCCGCTTGCCGGATCGTTCCACAGCACGCGCCCGATGCGTTTGGCGGCGGCTTCGGTGCCGTCGCAGACGATCACCACGCCGGCGTGTTGCGAGAAGCCCATGCCGACCCCGCCGCCGTGATGCAGCGACACCCAGGTGGCGCCGCCGGCGGTATTGAGCAGGGCATTCAGCAGGGGCCAATCGGAAACCGCATCGGAGCCATCCTTCATGCTTTCGGTTTCGCGATTGGGCGAGGCCACCGAGCCGGAGTCGAGGTGGTCGCGGCCGATGACGATGGGTGCTTTCAATTCGCCCAATTTGACCATTTCGTTAAAGGCGAGGCCGAGGCGATGCCGGTCGCCCAGCCCCACCCAGCATATGCGCGCCGGCAGGCCCTGGAAGGCAATGCGTTTTTGCGCCATGTCCAGCCAGTTGTGCAGGTGTGCGTCGTTCGGCAGCAGTTCCTTGACCTTGGCGTCGATCTTGTAAATGTCCTCCGCGTCGCCCGACAGCGCCACCCAGCGGAAGGGGCCGACGCCGCGGCAAAACAGCGGGCGGATGTAGGCCGGCACGAAGCCGGGGAAGTCGAAAGCATTGGCAACGCCCTCTTCCTTGGCCACCTGCCGGATATTGTTGCCATAGTCGAGCGTGGGGATGCCCAGGGCTTGCAAGTCGAGCATCGCCTGCACTTGCACCGCCATCGACTTACGGGCCTCTTTCACCACCCGTGCTGCGTCGCTCACACGCGAGGCTGCCGCCTGTTCCAGCGTCCAACCCAGCGGCAAATAGCCGTTGAGCGGATCGTGCGCCGAGGTCTGGTCGGTCACCACGTCCGGCCGGGCGCGGGCGTCGCCGGCCTTGGCGCGCCGCGCGATTTCCGGGAACACCTGTGCGGCGTTACCGAGCAGCCCCACCGAAATCGCTTCACCTTTATTGTGGGCGGCCGCGATGATGTCCAGCGCCTCGTCCAGCGACTTCGCCTTGGCATCGACGTAGCGAGTACGCAGACGAAAATCGATGCGGGTCTCGTCGCACTCCACCGCCAGCATCGAAGCCCCCGCCATGGTCGCGGCCAGCGGCTGCGCGCCACCCATGCCGCCGAGGCCGCCGGTGAGGATCCACTTGCCCTGGAGTTTGCCGCCGAAGTGTTGGCGCCCCACCTCGACAAAGGTCTCGTAGGTGCCCTGGACGATGCCCTGCGAACCGATATAGATCCACGAGCCCGCCGTCATCTGCCCGTACATCATCAGGCCTTTTTTATCGAGCTCGTGAAAGTGTTCCCAGGTCGCCCAGTGCGGCACCAGGTTGGAATTGGCCAGCAGCACACGCGGCGCGTCCTCGTGGGTGCGGAACACACCGACCGGCTTACCGGACTGGATCAGCAGGGTCTCATCCGGCTCGAGCTTTTTCAGGGCGGCGAGAATGGCGTCGAAGCAGGCCCAGTCGCGCGCGGCGCGGCCGATGCCGCCGTACACCACCAGATCCTGCGGGCGTTCAGCGACTTCCGCGTCGAGGTTGTTCTGGATCATGCGGTAGGCCGCTTCGATCAGCCAGTTCTTGCAGGTGATGGCGGTGCCGCGCGGGGCGCGGATGACGCGGCTGGCGTCGTGACGGGGGTCGACTGCGAGGGGACGGGACAGGTCGTTCATAAAGGACTCCCAAGGCTGTCATGCCGAGCCTGGAAGGCGAAGCATCTCATCCCGTAAAAAGACGGCGACTATCCGCGATCGGATGATGATTCTTCGGCTTCGCCTCAGAATGACAATTTTGAATGGTGCAATTTTACGCCGACCTCAACGGATCAGCTTGACCAGCGCCTGTCCCAGTATCAGCCACCAGGTGACGATGACGATCACAAAGCTCAGGAACACCGCCGCGCTGCCCAGATCCTTGGCCCGCTTGGAGAGGTCGTTGTTATCGAGACTGACGCGATCCACCACCGCTTCGATGGCGGAATTGAGTAATTCCACCACCAGCACCAGCAACAGCGAGCCGATCAGCAGCACCCGTTCGACCGATTCCAGCGACAGGAAAATCGCGAACGGCATCATGATCACGCACAGCAGCAATTCCTGCCGGAAGGCGTGCTCGTGCTTGAGGGCGGCGGCAAATCCCTCCAGAGAGTAAAAAAACGCGCGCCAGATGCGCACCAAGCCGCTTTTGCTCTTGTGGGGGCTTTCCATGGCCGCCGAAGATACCACAGCGAAGCGCGTTTTCGATGACCTGGGCTCCGACAGCTATAATCGTCGCACAATTCCATTTTGCGCCGTCATGCCCCGCACCGACCAAACCCCCGCCTGGCAGCAACTGACCGAACTTGGCCGTCAATCGCGCGGCGAACCGTCGCTGCCGGTCATCGAAGCCGCCGGCCTGTACGCCGACTTTTCGCGCCAACCGGTCGATGCACCGGTTGCCGCAGCGCTGGTCGAACTTGCCGCGCAAATGCAGGTCGCCGAACGCCGCAAGCAAATGTACGGCGGCGGGCTGGTCAACCATAGCGAACAGCGCCCCGCCTTGCACACGGCATTGCGCGCACCCGGCGGCGGCTCGGCCGAGCCGGTCGTGGCGGTCGCCATTGCCGAACAGCTCACGCGCATTCGCCATTTTGCCGAGGCGATCCGCGGCGGCAAACGCAGAAGCATCACCGACCGGCGCTTTTCCGATGTGGTCTGCATCGGCATCGGCGGTTCGCTATTGGGCCCGCAGACGGTGTGTGCGGCGCTGGCGCGAGGTGCCGATGGGCCGCGCCTGCACTTCGTCTCGAATGTCGACGGCGCCCACCTCGAAGATACGCTGCGTCCGCTCGATCCGGCCAGCACGCTGTTTATCGTTACCTCCAAAACTTTCACCACCGACGAGACCATGACCAATGCGCGCACCGCGCAGGAATGGCTAGCCGGCAAATTGGGAGCGGATGCGAATGTACGGCACTTTGTGGCGATCACCGCGGCCCCGGCCGAAGCGCAGCGGCAAGGCTATGCCGAGGATGCCACCTTCCTGTTCTGGCCCTGGGTAGGTGGACGTTTTTCGCTGTGGTCTGCGGTCGGCCTGCCGATCCTGCTCGCCTGCGGCACCGGCCGATTCGATGAATTGCTGGCCGGCGCGCACGCCATGGACCAGCATTTCCTGGCTGCACCCCCCGAGCAGAACCTGCCGCTGATGCTGGCACTTTGCAGCGTGTGGCATCGCAATTTCCTGCGCATGCCGGCCCACGCAATCCTGCCCTACGCGGAGCGGCTCTCGCTGTTGCCGCGGCATCTGCAGCAGGTGGAAATGGAATCGACCGGCAAGTCGATCGACATCGAAGGCAATCCCGTCGCGTATGCGACCGGCCCGCTGGTATTCGGCGAAGCCGGCACCAACGGCCAGCATTCCTTCCACCAATGGCTGCACCAGGGCACCGACCCGGTCCCGTCGGATATCCTGCTGGTGGGCGAACCCGAGTCGAGCTGGGACACGCACCACGAACAATTGCTCGCCCACGGCATCGCCCAGGCCGATGCCCTGTGGCGCGGTAACCGGTCCGAGGCCGGATTGGCGGCCCATTTGCAGCACAGGGGCGGCCGGCCGGTCACCCTGCTGCTGCTGCCCCGGCTGGATGCCTGGCACCTCGGCGCCCTGCTGGCCCTGTACGAACACAAGGTATTCGCACAGGGTGTGCTGTGGAACATCAATCCCTTCGACCAGTGGGGCGTCGAATTGGGCAAGACCATGGCGCGCTCGCTATTGCCGGTGCTGGCCACCGACGGTTCCGCCCCGCGGCACCTGCAGTCGGTGATCGACCGATTGCGCAATGCGCAGGCTAGGCACTAAGATGGCTTATGTCGACCTTTGAACAACTGCTGACCGCCGTCAACGAGCCGGTACTCGAAGTCGACACCTCCGGGCAGGTGACATTTGCAACGGCCTCGGCGCGCGAATGGACCGGCCGCAACAAGGATTATGCGTTCGCCGAGATCGTTTCCGAAGACGAGCGCAGCCGTTTCGAGCAGGCGTTCGCGCGGGTGGTCGAAGGCAAGACCCTCAATGCCAAGGTTGAATTGCTGGTGCACACGGCCGCCGGCGAGCCCTTGCCGATGGAAGTGAAACTCTCCGGCATCGTGCGCGAAGGCGGCAAGGTGGCGGCCGTGGGAGTGTGGCTGCGCGACCTCTCGCTGGAAAAGGCCAACGAAGCAGCCGCCAACGTGCAGGGCACCCACTTGCTCGACCTGGTCGAAAACGTGTCCGACGCCTGTGTGGTGGAAAGCATGGACGGCTCCGTGGAAATGGTCAATGCCGCGTTCTGCGACCTGTTCGGCGTAAAGTCGGCGGCGCAGTCACTGGTGGGAACGGATTGCAACGAGCTCTTCACCAGCGCCGCCGAATCGACCGAAAAGAAAATCGCGCCGATCTATTTCCCGATGGATTCGGACAAGTCCGACCAGTTCGAGTTTTCGCTGACCGACGGCCGCATGATCGAACAGCGCAGTCTGCCGGTGGCGGGCCCGCTGGGCATTTCCGGCCGCTTGCACATATTCCGTACCCGCCACCCGGTGACGGGCGGCGAAAGCAAATCCACCGCCACCAGCTCGGCGCAAATGCTGTTGATCGAACGCATCGCGCGCGACCTCGCCACCGCCGTCGAGAGCGCCGGCAGCGCCATCAACCGCGCCGAGCAACTCGATTTGCCGGGGCCGTTGCTGGAACAGTTCCACCGCGTCGAATCCTCGGCGCAGTCCGCGTTTGCCTCGATCGCGAGCTTGCTCGATTTCTCGCGCGTCGAAGCGAGCGACCTCACGCTGGAGCCCGCCGATTTTCGTTTGCGCGAGCACGTCGCCGCCATGTTCGATCGCCTCACGCCGCTGGCCGAGGCGCGCGGCGTGCAATTGCGCCTGAAAATCGAACAGGATGTGCCAAACCATCTGCACGGCGACGGCGCGCGGCTGATGCTGTGCCTGCGCAACCTGATGGAATGCGCCCTGCCCGGTGCCGAGCGCGGGGCCGAATTGTCCTTTACGATCGAGCCGGAATACGCCGCCGACAATGTGATCCACCTGTCCTTCATCGTCGTGCATACGCAGGCCAAGGGCGCTGTGCGCAACAAAACCCTGACGCCCACCGGCAGCATGCAACTGGCGCTGGCCCGCCAGATCGCTCGCGCGCTGGGCGGTGGCGGGTCCGGCGCCAAGATCGACGTGAAGGAGCGCAAGGAATCGGTATCGTTCCAGTTCACCGCCGCCTTCCCCTACCGCAGTGTGAAGGATGCACGCACCCGTCCCACCTTTGTCACCCTGACCGGCATGCCGGTGCTGCTGGTGAGCTCGGACCTGGAGGAGCGCAAGCAGCTATCGGAGATGGCTCGCGGCTGGCGCATGCACACGACAGAGGCCGACAACGGCGGCATGGCGCTGCAGTTGCTCTCGCGCATGGCGGCCGAAAGCAACCCGATTCCGCTGGTGGTGCTGTCCAACGAACTGCCGGTGCAAGATGGGTTCCTGCTGGCGTTTCGCATCAAACACCACAGCAAGCTCAAGCAGACCGCGGTGGTAATGCTGGCCAAGAGCGGCCGCGTCGGTGATGCCATCGCCTGCCGCGAAAACGGCATCAGCGCCTACCTGCGCCATCCGATCGGTGCGGCGCAATTGAACGAGGCGATCTCGGCGGTAATGGGCACGCAGGACGACGATTCGGAAGCCACGGCCACGTTGATCACGCGTCATTCGCTGCGCGAAGCCAAGGCTGGCAGCGTGCTGTTCGTCGATCCGAGCCGCGAGGCGATCATGGTGGTCTCCGGCGTGCTGAAGAAACGCGACTACCGCGTTGCGCACGCCGAATCGGCCGAAGGCGCCTACGCCAGCATCGACCAGGAAGAGTTCGATTACATCATTGTCGACCCGGCCACGCCCGGCTTTGTCGAGGGCCAGAGCATCGTCGATCAGTTGCGCACCAAGCTGGGTGCGCGCGCCGACAAAACCAAGATCATGCTGGCCGCCGCCGGCGACCATACCGGCGACGCCAATGCCTACGACGGCGTGATCAAGAAGCCCTACGCCAAGGATGCGCTGCTGAAATCGTTGGGCGCCGCGCAGACGGGGGATTGAATCCTTCCGGTTACCGCTTTGCTATTTCTGGCGCAGGCCGGACAAGAAGTAGCCGAGCGAAAGTACCAGAAAAGAAATGTTGACCATGCGTGCAAATGGCGGCGCGCCTTCGGGCCAAAGCTGACCCAAGAGAACCACGCAGTTCAGCACGACCAGCGCGATCAGGGAACCGCGGTGGGAAATCGGCATTTCATCCTCCTTTTCGATTGCAGCAAATTCGAGACGCCGGAACAGCTACGGCTGCCAGGGCAATGTGCTTTAGCGCAAGCCTTTGATTTTTGATTCGATAAATGTACTCGCCCGATCCAGCTCCTGCGCATCCATGTGCAGGCCGCACTTGGTACGCCGCCAGAGGATATCCTCGGCGCTCGCTGCCCATTCCTCGCGAATCAGGAAATCGATTTCCCGCTCGGCGAGCAAATGTTCGCCCTGGCCGAATAGCTGGCCGAGTTGGGCCATCGAACGGATGCCGCGCAGCAGGGACTCGACACGCGAACCGTGGCGCATGACCAGGCGCACAAGGTACGGCGGCGACAGGCCCAGGTGCCGCGGCAGCATGTCCATCGCCAGGCCTTCCACCGAATCGATATCGCCGCCCGGCAAGGGCTCGTCGCTAGTCC
>CAZCKI010000171.1:0-6965 GCA_964498815.1 uncultured Burkholderiales bacterium | reverse complement strand
CTGCTGTTTGCCGCACCCGGCCACGCTTGGGAGTGGGGTATCGGTAAACGCATCACCGGTTCCGGCGTCTCCAAGACCGAGACCCGTGCCGTCAGCGACTTTACCGGCATCGGCCTGGCGGTCGCCGCCAATGTGGAAATCCGCCAGGGCGCCGGCGAAGCATTGACCATCACCGGCGACGACAATATCGTGGCCTTGGTCGAAACCGTGGTCGAAAACGGATCGCTGAAAATCCGCTGGACCGAAAAGAATGTTTCGACCAGTTACAAGAACCTGAAAATCGTCATCGACGCCAAGACTATCGAAAAGCTGTCGGTGGCCGGTTCCGGCGAAGTGCACATGGCCAGCCTGAAAACCAGCAAACTCAAGACCAGCATCGCCGGCTCCGGCGACGTCAACATCGCCAGCCTCTCCGCGGACGACGTGGATTCCAGCATCTCAGGCTCGGGCAGTTTTACCGCCGGCGGCAAAACCAATACCCTGCACGCCAGCATCGCTGGCTCCGGCGACCTGAAGGCGGCCAAGCTGGAAGCCAGCGAAGTGAAGGTCAGCATCGCAGGCTCCGGCGACGCCACGGTATGGGCCAAAAACAAGCTGAAGATCAGCGTGGCCGGTTCCGGCGACGTGAAGTACTACGGCAATCCGGAAATCAGCAAATCGGTGGCGGGTTCGGGCAGCGCCAGGAAGATGGGCGACGCACCCTGATCGATCGCAGGCATAAAAAAACGCCGGGCGTGCCCGGCGTTTTTTATTTGCAGGTTTACAATCAGAAATTGGCGTGGGTCTGCGCCACCATGCAAAACAGCATCGGGATGGAAGCCATGGTGTTGAAACGCGAGGCCAGCATCGCCGTACGCGCCGCCTTGGCTTTCTCTTCCGGTGTCACCGTGACGATACCGAGCGCCTTCTTCTGGTTGGGCCAGATGACGAACCAGACGTTGAACGCCATGATCAGCGCCAGCCACATGCCGAGGCCGATCCAGCGGAAGCCAGCGGTGAAGCCGAGCGCCTGGCCGATATAGCCGGTCATCGACGCCAGCGTCGCGCCGGTGATCACGGTCCACAAGGCAGCGTGGCGAAACCACATCAGCGCGGCGGGTGCGATCACCTTGGAGATGGCCGGCTTTTGCTCGTCGGGAATCTTCGGCATCGACGGCATCTGCACGAAATTGAAATACCAGAGCAGCCCGATCCACATCACGCCAAAGGTAACGTGCAGCCAGCGTACGACCCCCATCCACCAGCCGCTGGACGTGTAGGGAATGGCCTGGCCGCTCAAGGCCGACATGACCACCAGGATCACCACCCACAGCACAAAGCCGGCAATGACGGTGCGGCTCAAAGATTGAAAAATGGCACCCATGCATCCTCCTCAGGATTGATCGAACGATGGGCGAATGTTACACCAGCCGGGAGCTGCTATGACCCCAAATTCTGTGCGGGATAGACTGCCTATTTCTTGAGCTTGGCGACGAATTTCTTGCGGAACTTGGACACCTTGGGCGATACCACCGCCGCGCAATAGCCCTGGAAGGGATTGCGCTTGAAATACTCCTGGTGATAATCCTCGGCGGGGAAAAAGGTCGCGGCAGGCACCACTTCGGTCACGATATCGGCAGGCCAGATCTTCTCGGTGTTGAGGTAGGCGATGGTTTTTTCGGCGACCACTTTTTGTGCATCCGAATGGAAAAAGATGGCTGAGCGGTATTGCGAGCCGACGTCGTTGCCCTGACGGTCCCTGGTGGTCGGATCGTGGATCGAAAAAAACACGCCGAGGATTTCCTCGAACGGCGTGACCGCCGGGTCGAAGCGAACCTGGATCACTTCGGCGTGGCCGGTGCGGCCGCCGCACACTTTTTCGTAGGTGGGATGGGGATCGTCACCGCCCATATAGCCCGACACCACGTCGGCTACGCCCTGCAATTCGTCGAATACCGCCTCCAGGCACCAGAAGCATCCGCCGGCCAGGGTTGCGATTTCCATGTTCCGCGCGTCCATATCGTTTCCTATCCGCAATGAGTACCTTGGGTCGTTGCCGGGCGGGAAAACTTACCGGCAAATTTCGGTGTGCCGGGTTGCGTCCGGTAGCGCCGGATACGGTAGCATCCGCCATCGTTTCCCGTTACCGACCCGCTATCCATGGCCCCCGTATTCTGGCAGCACCTGTCCGTCCGCGCACGCCGCCTGGTGGCGCTGAATATCATCGCCGTCATCGGTGGCGGCCTCGCGCTGGACGCGCATTTCGGCTGGTCTGGGCAAATCGCGGCCATTGTCTGGACTTTGTGCGTGTTCACCTGGCTGTACCGGCTGGGCACGACCATGGAGCGCCGGCTGCTGCTGCTCTGCACCGGCATCTCGGCGGCGGGAGAAGTGTTCCTGTCGCTGGTGTGGGGCCTGTACGACTATCAATTCCACAATGTGCCGCTGTTCGTGCCGCCGGGGCACGCGCTGTTGATGACGCTGGGACTGCTGGCGGCGCCCCTGCTGGGAAGGCCGGCGGTTGCGGCGATTTCCTTTGGCGCTGCGGCGTGGGGTGTCTATGCCTGGTGGGCCGGTTTCGACCGTTTCGGCGCGGCGCTGTTCGGCATCTACGCCTTTTGCATGCTGATCGGCCGCGCCCGCGCGCTCTATGCGGCGATGTTCGTGCTGGCGCTGACCATGGAGCTGTACGGCACCGCGCTCGGCAACTGGGCGTGGGCGGCGGAGGCGCGCTGGCTGGCGCTCAGCCAATCCAATCCGCCGTTTTCGGCGGGTGCGTTCTATTGCATGCTCGATTTGCTGGTGCTGGCGGCATTGGCGGCACTGCCGCGTGTGGTTCCCGCCCCTAGCGGCGCGGAATAGCGGTTTCAGGCAGCGATGCTTGCCAGCGCTTCGCGCAATGCCGGCGGCAGCTGCGTCGGGCGGCGCGATGCCCGGGCCACGTACACGTGCACGAAAAATCCCTCGGCAATCGCGGCATCCTCGCCGGCACGAAAGATTCCCAGTTCATAACGCACGCTGCTGTTGCCGAGGTGCGCCACCCGCAACCCGACTTCCAGTGCCTCCGGATACGCAGCCGAGGCAAAGTAGCGGCAGCCGGTTTCCGCCACCAGGCCGATCACCTTGCCCGCCGCCGGGTCGAGCACGCCCTTGCCGATCAGGTAGGCGTTGACGACGCTATCGAAGTAGGCGTAGTAGGCGACATTGTTGACGTGTCCGTACATATCGTTGTCCATCCAGCGCGTCGCGATAGCCTGGAAATGCCGGTAGTCGGTGCGCGTCGCAGGTGCGCCCTTCGTCGCGCTTTTTATATTGGCTTCAACCACGCTTGATCGCAGCCATCTGCTGAGTGGTGCCGGGGTCGAAGGCAGGAATCGGGATGTTGGTCGGATCGGGTTGCGAATCGCGATCGAAGAAGCGGGTGATTTCCTCGCGCCGCGCCATCGTATCGGCGTAGCCCATGTCGATCAGCGCGCCGCAATAGCTTTTGTCGAACAGCATATAGCTCGCCAGCGTGGCGCCGCCGCGGCGCATGGCGCCGATCGAGCGCATCAGGAAGCGTATCGTCCACGGCAGGTTGCCGACCAGTTGATGCGCGAGCGGCTCCAGCGGCTCGTGCGGGCAGGCCACACAGACATCGACGTGATGCAGATTGACGCCGGAGCTGCTTAGCTTGCCGTGGTCGATCAGTTGCAGGGTTGCGTTCATGCGCTGCAGGAGTTCGATGTCGACTGCCAGCGAATCGAGGAAGATGCTGGCCATGGCGTGGCCGGCGATCTGCGCCAGCGAAGGGTAGGTATCGCCGCGGCTGCGCTCGGGTGCATCCTTGACCAGCTTGGCGGTGCCGACCACGAAGATCCGTTCGGCGCCCAGGTGCAAGGCAGGACTGACCGGCGCCATCTGCCGGATCGAGCCGTCGCCGAAGAATTCTCGGTTGATCTTGACGGCCGGGAACGCAAACGGGATCGCCGAGGAAGCCAGCAGGTGCTCGGTGCGCAACTGGCCGATGCGCACGCCGATGCGCTGCGAGCGACGCCAGCCATTGATGTCGACACCCGACTGGAAAAACGTACAATTTTGCCCGGACGTGTAGCCGGTCGCCGTCACCGCCATCGCGCGCAGCTTGCCCGAGGCAAGGTGCGATTCGATGCGGGCCAGGTCGAGGTGGCGGCTGATCAAATGTGCCAGCGGGCTATTGTCGAACAGGGACACGCGGTGATTCTTGGTCAGTGCCCCGAACAGGAACGCCGCCAGCCAGCGCGCGCTGTTGCCGATCACGCCGCTGAAATCGGTGCGGTACACCTGGTCGGGCGTGAACTCGCTCCACACCTTGACCAGCAATTCCACGCCGCGCGCGAAATCATCGGCGTGCACGGCGAGAAAGGCGGCATTGATGGCGCCGGCCGAGGTGCCGGTGATGACGGGGAAGGGATTTTCTTGCGGATGGCCGAGGATTTCCGAGACCGCCTTGAGCACGCCGACCTGGTAGGCTGCGCGCGCGCCGCCACCTTGCAACACCAAGGCAATGCCCGGGTGCCGCTGATTGCGCGGTTGCGGTTGGGACGGATCCACAGGTCCTCCTCGGCAAGTCGGATCGTGCCCTGAGGCGCGATCAGCGGTGCTGGTGCACGTTGCCGTCGTTCAGTTGGATAACGTTGTCTTCTTGCTTGACGGGTATTTTGCCAAGCAGATTGTAAACCTGCATGGGGCCTTTGCCCTTGACCTGGATTTGATGGGCGTCGTCGAAGCGGTAACGGTTATGCAAGCGTCGATAGGTGATGAGGTCCACCTGGGTGTGGCCGGCCTGTGCCTCGGTGGCCATGCGGCTGGCGACGTTGACGGTGTCGCCCCACAAGTCGTAGCTGAATTTGCGGCGGCCGATGACGCCGGCCACCACCGGCCCGGTGGCAAGGCCGATGCGCAGATTGAGCTTGGTGCCGGTCGGCGCCACGTAGCGCGACACGTAGGCGTGCATTTCGAGGGCGATATCGGCCATCGCATCGACGTAATTCATGCTGCCGTGGCGCAGCCCGCCGGCAGCCATATAGGCGTCGCCGACGGTCTTGATCTTCTCGATACCGTGGCGCTCGACGACGTTGTCGAATTCGGAAAAGATGTCGTTCAAGAGGTGCACTGTTTCATTGGGCGACATTTCTTCCGACATCTGCGTGAAATTGACGATGTCGGCGAACATCACCGTGACGTCGGCGTGGCCGTCGGCGATATTGGTTTCCTGCCGCTTGAGGCGGTCGGCGATCGGCTCGGGCAGGATGTTGAGGAGCAGGCGGTCGGCCAGGTCGCGCTCGGCTGAAACGGCATGGCTTTGTTGCTCGATCGCGTCGCGCAGCTTGCCCTTTTCGCGCGAGAAGTACCAGAGCAGCACGTACACCATGGCCGAGATCGAGACGAAGTTCAGCACGAAGAACACGGCGACCGTCTTCATGTCGAGCAGCTTCACGTCCCACTGCAGCACGTAGTCGAACATGCCGGACATGGCGGTCATGAAAATGTAGGCGACGAACCAGGGAACCGATTCGCGGGTGCCCATGATGACGATGGCGCCCACTGGCGCCAGCAAGGCCCACAGCGAAACGCCGCTGGCGTTGACGAAGTTGCCGATCGACCATTGCAGGACGAAGGGCGTGAACAGGAATAGGGACAACTGGACCAGGCAGAAGGCGGCCAGCTTGCGGGTCTTCAGGTAAAAGACAATGGTACAGACCGAGACCAGCTGGAAGGTGAGCGGGATCAGCGTCGAAAAGCGCTGGCCGAAGCTCCAGTAGATGGCCAGCCACAGGACCGAGGCGAACATCATGAGGCCGGTCGAGAACAGCAGCATGTCGCCCGACAGCTTGTCCTCCGCGCTCATGGCCGGCCGCACCGCAGTTGACACGCCGATCTTGTTGGAATCCTTGCCGGTCATCATCTCTTTCGGGCCATGAAATTGCGCGTTGGGACGCATTTGCATCCTTCGCGCGAATGATGGTCGGCCCCGCTCCCTGCTGTGGCCGGCCATTCTCTGTTTTGGCGCTGCCGATTATGACACATCCGGGGACGCCTATGCCCAGTTTGCGTGGCACCCCTGCGGGGCGCAAGAGCGAATGCGCTAAAATTGCGTTGATTCACAATCGTTCACAATTAGGAGCGCCTAATACAATGAAATACGAGATGCGTTGCGGTCAGGACGCGATGGCTGCAAGGCGCAGGGCTAGCGGGGGTTGTACACCCCCGCTAGCCCTGCAACGCCGCAGAGGCGCGTCCTGACCGCAACCCGAAGGGACGTCGGCGTTTGGGGCGCATCGCGGCGTTGCGAGCCCTTGCAAGGAATGACCCTTGCTGCGGCCTCGCGCCTTGCGCTGCACCCCAAACGCCTTAGTCGCACTCGCATTTCATTGTATTAGGCGCTCTCTCGCCCAAGGAGACCACCCATGTCGATGTCCGATCGTGACGGCCTGATCTGGTACGACGGCAAGCTGGTGCCCTGGCGCGAGGCGACTACCCATGTGCTGACCCATTCGCTGCACTATGGCTTGTCGGTGTTCGAAGGGGTACGAGCCTATCAATCGGAGCTCGGCACCGCCATTTTCCGCCTGAAAGAACATACCCGGCGGCTGTTCAATTCGGCCAAGATCTATCAGATACCGATGCCCTTTGATGCGGCCACGCTGATGGAAGCGCAACGCGAGGTGGTGCGCGCCAATAAGCTCGATAGCGCCTATATCCGCCCGCTGGTGTTCTTCGGCTCGGAAAAGATGGGCGTTTCTCCCAAGGGCGCCAAGGTGCACGTCGCCATCGCCGCCTGGCCCTGGGGGGCCTATCTGGGCGACGACGGCCTCACCAAGGGGATTCGGGTCAAGACTTCCTCCTTTGCGCGACACCACGTCAACGTCACCATGGCGCGCGCCAAGGTCGCCTCGACCTACGCCAACTCGATCCTCGCCAACATGGAAGCCATCGATGACGGTTACGACGAAGCCTTGTTGCTG
>CAZCKI010000170.1:0-6992 GCA_964498815.1 uncultured Burkholderiales bacterium | reverse complement strand
CGCCGTAGGGATCGATTTCGCGTTCGCTCTCCTTGCCGTCGGCGGCGCGATAGGTGAGCTGCACGCGCTGCTGTGCGGTCGCGCAGCGGGTGATCTCGGCGAAATACTCGCTGCCGCTCACCGCCTGCGGGTGAGAAAGATCGAGCGACACCACGGCGTCGAGATTGCCGATCTTGCGCCGCAGTGCTTTCGGCATCACCCGGTCGAGTTTGGCCTGCGCGCTCGCCACGGCGGGGGTCATGTCAGAAAGGCCCAGGTCGCGCGCCACCCGCAGGCCGACCGAGAGAGCCAGCGTCTCGTCGTTGCTGAACATCAGCGGCGGCAGCTTGTAGCCGGGCATCAGCGCGTAGTGGCCGTCGCGCCCGCGCGTAGTGCGGATCGGTACGCCGAGCTGTTCCAGTTCGACGATATAGCGCCGCACCGTGCGCCGGTCCACGCCGACGCGTTCGGCCAGCTCTGCGCCGCCGAGGCTCGGATGCGCCTGCAGCAGTTCCAGCACCGTCAGCACCCGTTGGAGTGGTTTTTCCATACCGCCCATGATACTTCGAATTAGGACAGAGACTGCCCTAATTCGAAATTACACTGCGGCTATCGTTCACGCATGGAGACGGGCATGGCAAGCGATCTTTGGCTGTATTTTCTGGCGGTGCTGGCGGTGATCCTGCTGCCGGGCATGGACATGGCGTACGTGCTGGCGAGCAGCCTCTCCGGCGGCAGGCGCGGCGCGGTCGCCGCGGTGGCCGGCATCGCCAGCGGTGGTGCGGTGCACGTGCTGGCGGGCGCCACCGGCATCGCCGCACTGGTAACGTTGTTCCCGTCGCTGTACCACTGGCTGCTGGCGGCCGGCACCGCGTACCTGGTGTGGATCGGCTGGAATATTTACCGCAGCGCGGGGGCGCCGCCGGCGGAAGTCTCATCCGGTTTCGATGCCGCCACCACGTATCGGCGCGGTGTCACTACCTGCCTTTTGAATCCGAAGGCCTACGCCTTCACCTTTGCGATTTTTCCGGCTTTTATCCGCGCCGACAGCGGCGAGTTGCTGGCCCGCACTGCCGCTCTCGCCGCCATCACCGTCGCCACCCAGGTCGTGGTGTACGGCGCGGTGGCGGCACTGGCGGTGCGCTCGCGCGCCTTTTTCACGGCTCGCCAAAGCACCCTGGCGCGGACCATGGGCGCGATGCTGATCGGCGCCGCCCTGGTCACGGCGACACAGGCCTGGTCGGCGGATGCCAAGACCTTGGTCATCAACACAGGAACCATCATGAACGATATCGCTGCCGCACAACGCAAGAGCGACCTGGATGCAGGCCGCGCCGGATTCGATTTCGAGATCGGCGATTGGGTCGTGGAAAACCGCCGCATGGTGAAGCCGCTGGAAGCGGATTCGCCCTGGGAGACTTTTCGCTCGACGGTGCATATGGAAAAGCTGCCCGGCGGTATCGGCAATTTCGATACCTTCGTCGCTCCCGAGTGGCGGCCGGGCTGGATGGGAATGGCGCTGCGCTCGTTTAACGGCGAAACGGGGCTGTGGAGCATCTATCTCCTCGACAGCAAGACCGGAGGGCTTGATCGCGTGACCGGACACCTGGCGGTACTGGTGGTCGGCAAATTCGATCGCGGCATCGGTATTTTCGAGGACGAAGAGATCTACGGCGGTGTGCCGATACGATGCCGTTTCACCTGGGACAAGACCGACCCCGAGCATCCCAAGTGGCAGCAGGATTTCTCCTACGACGGCGGCAAGACCTGGGTGCCGAATTGGTACATGACCTACGCGCGGTTGCGGAAATGAAGGCCGACGCAACCAAGAGGTGCGTGCCGGTCGCCGCGGCTCCCGCAGGTGTGGGCCGCTGGCTGTTGTTGACCGCCACGATCGCGGTGGCCTTGCTGGCCCTCACTTTCAGTGCCTTCACCTTTTCAAGAGCGCCGATGAATTCAACCTGCTGCGCCGTACTCGAGTTGCGGCAATACACGCTTCACCCCGGCAAGCGCGATGTGCTGATCGAATTGTTCGAACGCGAGTTCCTCGAAAGCCAGGAAGCGCTCGGCATGCGCGTGGTCGGCCAGTTTCGCGATGCCATTGATCCCGATCGCTTCGTCTGGTTGCGCGGATTTCGCGATATGCCCGCGCGCGGCGAAGCGTTGGCGGCGTTCTACGGGGGGCCGGTATGGCAGGCACATCGCAATACCGCCAATCCGACCATGATCGATGCGTCCAACGTGCTGCTGTTGCGGCCGCTGAAAGAAGGTTACGGATTTGCCGCAGACTCCGAAAGGGCGGCGGTCGGGACCAAGGTGCCGCCGGCCAGCCGCATCGCCGCCACCGTCTATCTGCTGCGGTCCCCGGTGGATGATGCGCTGGTACGCTTATTCGAAAACGAGATGAAACCGGCGCTGGCGGCGGCGGGAGCGATGCCGATCGCCACATTTCAAACCGAATACGCCGCCAACAATTTTCCGCGCCTGCCGATTCGCGAAGGCGAGCACGCGCTGGTCTGGTTTGCCCGTTTCGCAAATGTCGCGGCGCACGCGGCGTTTCAACGACGCCTGACCGAGTCCGGTCGCTGGAACCGCGACGTCATGCCGGCATTGAGCAAATTGTTGTTGACAGCGCCGCAAGCGCTACTGTTGGAGCCGGCTGCACGCTCGGCACTGCGTTGACCGCCGCGTTCGCTGCCTGCCGATACGTCGCGACGCGCTGCGGAAATGGCACCAAAGCGTGCAGGGGAATTAGTACCTGGGCCGTGAACGCGGGACAATTCCGGCTGCAACCAATCCCAATCAATCGGAATCGCTCCCATGAAGGTCATCGAACTCCGCGCGCTCGGCAGCAGCGAGCATTTTCACGAAGCGGAAAAGCCTTTGCCGGAAATGCGGCCAGGCGAGGTCCGTATTCGCATCCGGGCCGCATCGTTCAACCCGGTCGACCACCAGATTCGCCGGGGACAGTCCGGAGCAAAGCTGCCCGTGCCGCTGATCCTGGGGCGCGATCTGTCGGGCGTCATCGATGCGATGCACGCCGATGTCGGCGATTTCCGCGTCGGTGACGAGGTCTATGCCTATGTCGCCAAGCTCGCGAGCAGCGGGACCTATGCCGAATCCGTCTGCGTGCCCGCCGAACTGGTGGCGAAAAAGCCCGCCTCGCTCAGCCACGCCGGAGCCGCCGCCGTACCGGTGGCCGCCATCACGGCGAGCCTGGCACTTCGCAAGGTACAGGCTACGCCGGGCACCTCTTTGTTCATCGCCGGTGGTGCCGGTGGCGTGGGAACCTTTGCCATCGGCCTCGCGCGGCTGCTGGGCTCGCGCAGCCTGCTGACCACGGCCGGCAATGCAACAAGCCGCGACTATCTCGTCACCTGTTGCGGGCTGATTGATGCGCAGATTGTCGATTACCGGTCGTCGGGATGGGTAGAGCAGGCGCTCGCGCGCAACGGCGGCGGCTTCGACGCGGTTATCGACCTGGTCGGCGGCGCCATGTTGCCGGCTTGCTGCCGGCTGCTGGCGCGCGACGGCAATCTCGCCTCGGTGATCGATGCACCGGACCAGGACGATTTCGAACTCCTGTTCGAGAACAACGCTTCCTTCCACGCGGTCGGCGCCCACGCGTACTCCCTAAGCGCCGAGCGAGGCGATTGGCTGCGTTACCGCGAGCTGCTCGATCAGTTGGCGCGGCAATTCGACGGCAAGGCGCTGAGGCCGCCGCCGATCACGATCGTCGGGCCACTGTCGGTGGAAACGGTGCGGGAAGCGCACGCCCGCATGGAAGCCAATGCGGTGCAGGGCAAGCTCGTCATGACTTGTTGACGCCGGATGCGGCCGCATTACGCTGCAGGTTTTCCAGGGCGGCCATGGCCGCATCGGCCTGCGCGTAGGGCACGAACAAGTGATCGTGATGCGCACCCGCGATCACATTGCAACTGATGCCGGCCTCGCCCAGTGCGCCGGCGAAGGCGGCGGTCAGACCGACCGCCTGCAAGTCGGAATGGACCGTTAGCGTGATCCAGGCGGCGCGATACAGGATCGGCAGGCCGGCCCACATCGCTTCGGCTTCGGGCAGCACGATGGTGAGGCCCTCCGCTTCGCGCATCAAGGCGATGAACGGCAGTTGACCGGGATCGGCGCCGGCGGGCAGTTCGGAAAAGACGTACACGCCCTCATGCAACTGCGGCTGCATCGAGCGCAGCAAGTCGGGCAGGTGGGAGAGGGGTGCGGTCATGGTTACAGGTCGGCCAGCATTTTGCTCATCCACTCGAGCCGCAAGCCTGCCACTTTCGTATTGGCCTCGGCGCCCTGGCGCGCCAGCGATTTGAAGCGCCCGGTGCGCACGTAGCCGCGCCGCTGATAGTACGCGGTCAATTCGTGGCGGTGCGAGGTAATCACGGTCATCAGCATGGTGGTGCAGCGCCACAGGTCGCGCGCGACGCGCTCGGCTTCCTCGATGAGGCTGCGGCCGACGCCACCAGCCTGCAAGTCGGGGCGCACCGCCAGTAGGCCCAGGTAGCCTTCGACGCCGTTGATGCTGAGATAGACGCAGCCGACCAGTTCGCCTTCGTTTTCGCAGAGCAGGAAGTTGCCGCCGGGGGCCAGCATCAGTTCGGCGACCTCCGCCGGGCTGGTGCGATCGCCCGCCAGCAATTGCGATTCATTGGTCCAGCCGGCGCGGCCGTCGTCGCCGGTCTTGGCGAGATTAATCAATGCGGCAATGTTCGGCGAATCTATCGGGATGGCGTAACGGAATGACTTCACTGTGACAGGGGTCGGCTGGACTCGCAGGGTGATGCCGCGCGGGCCGCGCCGTTCAAGGGGAGGTGATGTACTGGCCGGATCGAATCGGCAAGCGATTCGCGCGAGCAGCAGGGCCGGCCGGCTGCGTCGACGCAATCGCCGGTCAGGAAGGCAACGACTTCGTCGGCACTCTGGAAGCGCACGGCCGGATCCTTGGCCATCAAGCGGTCGATCAGTTGTTGGTAGCCGGCCAGTGGCGGCGGCAACTTTGGCAGCTCGGCGTAAACGTGCAGGCGCAGCAACGCGTCCACACTGTCGGCGCGATACGGCTTCTCGCCGGTGAACATTTCATAGGCAAGTACGCCCAGGCTATACAGGTCGCTTTTGTTGCTGACGGCGCCGGTGGTAGCCTGCTCGGGACTCAGGTAATACGGCGTGCCGACCACCTGGCCGTGGCGGGTCTTGGCGAGAGTCATGGCGAGAGAAGGGCCGACACCCTTGGCGACGCCGAAGTCGGCCAGTGCAATGCTGCCATCGCTACGCACCATGAGGTTGTTCGGCTTCAGGTCGCGATGAACGATGCCATGCCGGTGCACCTCGGCCAGCGCGTAGGCTGTCTGCACGACCACATCGACCACCCGCTGCGGGCTCATGCCGCGGGCGATCAGGCCGAGCAGGTCGCCGGCGGGAAAATATTCCATCGCGATATAGGCGAGTTCGTCCGAAAACGATTGCTCGTGGATGCGCACCACATTGGCGTGGGCAATGCGCGAAATGATGGCGTATTCCTGGATGAAGCGGGCCAGCATGTCGTCGCGGTCGCCGAGTTCGTGCGGGTCATTGGTGAGAATCTTCAGGGCGACCTCTGCACCGTCGGACTCGCGTTCGGCCAGCAGCACCCGCGACATGCTGCCTTCGCCGAGTTTTCGCAACACGCGATAGCCCTTGATTTGCGGCGTTAACCCGACTGCGGGGTCGAATGCCACCGGTTGCGAGGCCATCGGCAGCGTGACCGCCAGCGCTGCCTTGACGGCGCGCCCGGTGATTTCGGCATTGCGCCGCAAGGCATTGCGGACCTCGGCAGCCCACTCGATACGTCCGCCGTCGGCAACGCCGGCGGCAACTTCGATGCCGGTGATCTGCACGGCATCGATAGTCGCATGGCGACCCTTCACGGTCAGCGTTTCGATTTCACCGAAGCTGATGCCCTGGCCGGCGGCGTGCACGGTCTGCAGGCTCGCGATCACCGGCCAGCCCAGCTTCTTGGTCTGGCCTTCGAGGCGCGAGGCGAGGTTGACGGTGTCGCCGATAGCGGTAAATTCGCGCCGCTCGCCGGATCCCACGTAACACATCATCACCGGGCCCGTGTGCACGCCGATGCCGATGGCAAAAGGCGGCAGGCCGCGCCCGGCGAAGCGCGTGGCCAGCCAATCGGCGAAGCGGGCGGCGGCCAGCGCCATGCCGAGAGCCGCTTGCACGCCGCGATAGGCGTGGCCGGCTTCGTTGCCTGCAGCCTGGTCGGCGCTGAACACCGCCATGACGCCGTCGCCGATGAAGCGCAGCGCCTCGCCGCGCGCCGCCAGGATCGGTTCGCACACGGCGCGAAAATAGGCGTTCAGCATTTCCGCCACTTCCTGCGCACTGAGCTGTTCGGAGATGGTGGTGAAGCCGCGAATGTCGGAGAACAACACGGTTGCCTCGCGCATCTCGGCGGAGCGGCCTTCCACCGCATCGACTTCGACCGGCAGCGAGCGGTCGCCGAGGATCGATTGCTGGAACATCGCCGTCAGCTGGGCTTCGCGTTCTTGCAGATGTCGCGCCTCACGCCGCTGCGCCGCCGCCGCTCGCGCCATGCGGGTGTCGATGGCCCGCAGCACATCGTCGCGACTGAACGGCTTGGTCAGGTAATCATCGGCGCCGAGGCCCATGGCGCGGCGCAGGTTTTCGCGGTCGTCGAGCGCGGTCAGGAACACCAGCGGTATCGCTTCGGTCTGGTCGTCTTCGCGCAAGGCGGCCAGCACGCCGAAGCCGTCCAGCTCGGGCATCATCACGTCGCAGAGGATCAGGTCGGGCCGGAATTCCTTCACCAGCGACAGCGCCTCCCTGCCGTTGGCGGCGGCTTGCACCTCGAAGTCTTCCAGGGCAAGCATGCGCTGCAGATTGTTGCGAATGGCGAGTTCGTCTTCGACGACGAGAATTTTCATGCGCGCAACTCCAGTGTAGCGGAAGCGTCCAGCCATTTCGCGACGGTGCGCAGCAACTCGGCC
>CAZCKI010000169.1:0-7003 GCA_964498815.1 uncultured Burkholderiales bacterium | reverse complement strand
TCGACCATGAATCCGGCGAAGGCTTTTTTGCGCGCCTCGGTTTCGGCTTCATAGCCCATGCTGGTCCAGACATCGGTGGTGACGAGGTGTGCGCCTTTCACCGCAGCGTGCGGGTCGGTGAACTCGGCGAGGTGGCCGCGCTCGGCGGCATCGACGCGCGCCGGATCGAGCGCGTAGCCCGCAGGTGTAGCGACGTGAAGCTGAAAACCGAAAATGCGTGCAGCTTGTAACCAGGTGTAACTCATATTGTTGGCGTCGCCCACCCAGGCCACGGTCTTGTCGGTAATCGGGCCGCGATGCTCGACGAAAGTGAAGATGTCCGCCAGCACCTGGCAGGGGTGGAATTCATTGGTGAGGCCGTTGATCACCGGCACCCGCGAATGCGCGGCGAAGCGCTCCAGGATCGATTGCTCGAAGGTGCGGATCATGACGATGTCGACCATGCGCGAGACCACGCGCGCCACGTCCTCGATCGGCTCGCCGCGACCCAGCTGGCTTTCGGAAGTGTTGAGCACGATCGACGAGCCACCCAGCTGGAAGATGCCCGCTTCGAAAGACACGCGGGTACGCGTCGAGTTTTTCTCGAACACCATTGCCAGCATGCGGTCGGTCAATGGCTGGTAGGGGATGTAGTTTTTGAAACGGTGCTTCAGCACCTTGCTGCGGACCAGCAGGTGCTCGAATTCCTCGCGGGAAAAATCGCGGAATTGGAGGAAATGTCTCACGCCGCCTGCTGCGCACTGGCGCAAAACGCGCGAATCGCCGGCACAAGGCGCACCACCAGCTCGCGTGCCTCGTCGGCATTGATGATCAGCGCCGGCAACAGGCGAATCACGCTGTCCTGCGTCACGTTGACGAACAGATCGTTGGCGAGCGCCAGCTTGACGATTTCCGCGCAGGGCCGGTCGAGTTCGATGCCGAGCATCAGGCCCTTGCCGCGAATTTCCTTGACGCCGGCAATCCCTTGCAAGGCCTTGTGCAACTCTTCCTCGATGATCGCACCCATGGCGATGGCGTTGGCGAGCAGTCCTTCCTCTTCCATCGCCTGCAGCGTGGTCAGCGAGGCCACCGACACCAACGGGCCGCCGCCGAAGGTGGTGCCGTGATTGCCGGGCTGAAACACTTTTGCCGCGACGCCGCGGGCGAGGCAGGCGCCGATCGGCAGGCCGGAGCCCAGGCCCTTGGCGAGCGGCATCACGTCGGGCACGATGCCGGCCCACTGGTGGGCGAACCACTTGCCGGTGCGGCCGATGCCCGACTGCACTTCATCGATCATCAGCAACCAGCTCTTCTCGTCGCAGAGTTTGCGCAGCGCCTGGATGTAATCGATGCGCGCCGGCACGATGCCGCCTTCGCCCAGCACCACCTCGGTCAGCACCGCCACCACGTCCGGGTTGTGTTGCGCGATGCGCTGGACCGCTTCGAAGTCGTTGTAGGGCACGCGAATGAAACCGCCCATCAGCGGCTCGAACCCTGCCTGCGCCTTGCGCGAGCCGGTCGCCGCCAAGGTGGCCAGAGTGCGGCCGTGCCAGGCGTGTTCCATGACGATGATCTGCGGATTGGCGATGCCGCGCTGATGGCCGTGCAGGCGCGCGATCTTGATGGCGCATTCATTGGCCTCGGCGCCGGAATTGCCGAAGAAGACGTTGTCCATGCCCGCCAATGCGCACAGCTTGTCGGCCAGCGCCGCCTGCTCGGGAATCTCGACCAGGTTGGAGGTATGGATGATCTTGGCCGCCTGCTCGGCGATGGCACGCACCAACTTGGGGTGGTTGTGACCGAGACCGGAAACGGCGATGCCGGCCAGACCGTCGAGTATCTTGCGGCCGTCGGTGGTGTAAAGCCACGCGCCTTGGCCATGGGTGAAAGCAACCGGCACCGGCTTATAGGTGTTCATCTGGTGTGACGACAGCATGACGGGCTCTCCAAAAGACAAAGCGGCTTCCAATGAGCCGCCAGCCTGCGCGGTGCGCGCAACTTGGTATCGATACTAGGATAAACCGGCGCGGGGTGCAACCGGGCTTGCATGACCATTCTTCACGGTTTTGCCGCAATGGAATTCACAATCGCCGCCGCCACCTCGCGCGCTTGTTCGCGCAACTCCGGCACCGCCACCGCTTCCCAGTCGCGCGCCTTGCGCAGCGGACCGATGCAGTGCCAATCCGGTTGCGGCCGGCCGTGACGATCCAGGATGTGGCCGTCGGCATCGATCTCGATGCCGAGGTGCAAGTCATCTTGCACGATGTCTCCGCGCGCCTCCAGCCGGCAAAGCAATCTTTCGCCGGCCGCGCGAAAATCGCTGGTCGGTCCCGTGCAGTTGATGACGGCGCCGACCGTAAGCGATTCGAGGTGAGCGGTACCGCGCAGGCGAATCGACAAGTGCAAGCCGTCACCTGCGTCGCGGCCGTCGACCAGCCGTGCGGCGCGCACCTGCAATTGGCCGCTGGCGATCAATCGCTGCATCGCAGCCGCCGTTTCGGGGGCGGCACGATGACGATGCACGTCCCAATACGGCCGCAGGTGTCGCAAAAAGCGCGTGCGCTCGGACGGCGGAAGGCGTTGCCAGAGTTGCGAAGTAAGCGGTCGCAAAGAGGCGATCACTTCCCGCCAGTCGATTCCTTGTTTGGCAAGCCGCGTCACTTCGGCGCGTACCGCGTACAAATAGGCGCGCGCGGTAGGCGCATCGGTGGTGATGGCCGCCGGCGCGTGGCTGAAATCGGGAGCGTGGGTGACGCTCCGATGCGAGTGCGGCAGTGCGCCGCGGCGCGAGATGGCGATCAAACGTATTTTCGGGTCGTCCGCCGCGAGGCTTTGTGCGACGTCGAACATGGTAAGACCGGTGCCCAGCAGCAGCACCGGCTGACTGCGGTCAACCTTTTCGATGGCGCCCGGCGACCAGGGGTCGCGCAAATAGCGGCTCGACGAGTAGAGGCCGGCGTCAGCGAGCTTCGGGTCGGACGGGGCAAAATTGCCCAGCGCCAGCACCACCTGATCGGAATCCAGCGTCGAGCCGTCGTCGAACAGCAGGCGAGTGCGTTCACCTGTGCGCTGCAGGTCGACCGCTTCGCCGCGACGGAGTGTGAAGCTGGCGCCTGCCGTGCGGTTTTGCACCGCGCGTTCGAGGCAGGCGCCCAGATAAGCGCCGTAGCGATGCCTTGCGACGAAGCTGCCGCCGGTGACGGCATGGCCCGTGTCGCGCAGGTAGCGGAGAAAACTGTCCTCGTCTTCTGCAAACGCGCTCATGCGGCCGGTCGGCACATTCAACAGGTGTGCATCCGACTGTGTGCCGTAGGCGAGTCCGCGCCCCAGCGAGTTGGCCTGCGCGTCGCTGCGACTGCGATGGACCAGCACGACATGAAGTGCGGTGGCCGCTTGCAGCAGGCGTGCCGCCAGCACGGTACCCGAGAAGCCGGCGCCGACGATGGCAACGGTGGTCATTGGCCCCTTTTCCAGTTTCGTCGGCACGCGATCATGACAATCTTCATGGCAAATTCACGGGAACTGCGGATGGCAAGGCTAGGTTGGGTGGGAGGCTCACGTTATAATGCTGCGTAGCAACACCGCCCCCGATCGTTATCCTGGAAATGCCGCGAATGACCGGTACGCCCCAGCCTCTCCCGGCATTGCCCCCCGAATCTTCGCATGAGTGAATCCAATACCGCCATTCCCGCGGAAAAGCCGCGTATTGTCATCCAGGGGATTACCCTGAATGGCCGTGCCTTCCGCCCCAGCGACTGGTCGGAGCGGCTGTGCGGCATCATGGTCACCTTCGGCGGTGACCGGCAAACCCGCTATTCCCCGCACGTTCGACCGGTGATGCTGGACGGCGTACGCTGCGTGGTGGTGGAACCGGCGCTGGCGGAAATCGAACCGCGCGCGTATCGATTCCTGTTCGACTTTGCCCGCGACAACGAGCTGATCGTGATCGATCCGTCGATGGATGCGCCGGCCGATTTTTGTCCCCTGCCGGGCAGCGCGCTGGAAAAGCTGGTCAAGTAGCGACGCCACAAACAAAAACGCCGTGCGGCATTGCCGTACGGCGTTTTTTATTCGGTGCGGCGGGAATCAGGCGGCGGCTTGTGCTTTGTTGCCGATCGCCTTGATGGCTGCGGACAGGCGGCTCTTGTGGCGAGCGGCCTTGTTCTTGTGGATGATCTTTTTGTCGGCGATCGAGTCGATCGTCGAAACCGAGGAGCGGAACACCGCTTCGGCCGCGGCCTTGTCGCCCTTTGCGACGGCAGCCGTTACCTTCTTGATGGCCGAGCGCAATTCGGAGCGCTGCGACATGTTTTGCGTGCGTGCCTTGACGGCTTGACGGGCGCGCTTGGCGGCTTGTTTGGTATTTGCCATGATTTTTCCAGATTCTTGCGATGAATTTTGCGGGAAGCCTTGTATTATAGCTTTTCCCAAACAAAAAGAAAAGCGCTTGTTTTCATTGGGTTTTCAGCCCGAGGAAGCGATTTTTTGACCGAGCCGCACTTGTCCATCTCGCAGCCCCACACTTACGCCCGCGCTCCCAGCCTGCCATGAACCTGCTCAAGGCCGCCTTTTCGATCTCCGCGATGACCTTGCTATCGCGGATCACGGGGCTCCTGCGCGAAGTCGTCGGCGCCAACCTGGTGGGCGCCGGAGCGGCCATGGATGCCTTCCAGGTGGCCTGGCGCATCCCCAATTTCTTGCGCCGCTTGTTCGCCGAGGGGGCCTTTACGCAGGCTTTCGTGCCGGTGTTCGCGGAAGCGCGCAACCAGCGCGGCGAGGCCGAAACGAGGTTGCTGGCAGACCATGTGGCGAGCCTGCTGGCGGTCATTTTGCTGGTGGTGACTGTGATTGGCGTGATCGCGGCGCCCGTGCTGGTCACGTTGACGGCGTCAGGTTTTGCCAAAGATGCCGGCAAGTTCGATCTCACCGTGCAGATGGTACGGGTCACCTTTCCGTACATCTTCTTCATTTCGCTCGTGTCCTGCGCGGCCGGCATTCTCAATACCTACAGCCGGTTCAAGGTCCCGGCGTTCACGCCGGTGCTTTTGAATATCGCGGTGATCGCCACCGCGCTGTGGGCCGCGCCGTACTTCGATCCCCCGGTGAAGGCTTTGGCGTGGGGAACGCTGCTGGGCGGCGTCTTGCAACTCGCTTTCCAATTCCCGGCGCTGAAACGCATCGGCATGCTGCCGCGTTTTCGGTGGCGACCCCGCGACGAAGGTGTGCAGCGCATATTGCGCTTGATGGTGCCGGCGGCCTTCGGCGTGTCGGTGGCGCACGTGTCGATCCTCATCAATACGCAAATTGCCTCTTTTCTGGGTGACGGTGCGGTATCGTGGATTTCGTACGCGGACCGGCTGATGGAGTTTCCTTCCGCCATGTTGGGTGTGGCGTTGGGTACGGTGCTGTTGCCGTCATTGGTCAAGCACCATGCCGAGGACGATCCCGAGGAGTATTCACGGCTGCTCGACTGGGGACTGCGCGTCACGTTGATGCTGACCCTGCCGGCCGCACTGGCGCTGGCGCTGCTGGCCACACCGCTGATCGCAACGCTATTCCATCGCGGCGAGTTCCTGGCCCGCGACGTACTGATGGTAAAGCCGGCCCTGATCGCCTATGCGCTGGGGCTCACCGGCATCATCCTGGTGAAGGTGCTGGCGCCGGCCTTTTATGCGCGCCAGAACATCAAGACCCCGGTCAAGATCGCCGTGGCCACCTTGATCGCAACGCAGCTCTTCAACCTGGCCTTCGTGCCGCTGTTTCGTCACGCCGGCCTCACCCTCGCCATCGGGCTGGGAGCCTGTGCCAACGCGGCGCTCCTGTACATCTTCATCCGCCGCCAGCGCATCCATGTGCCGCAACCGGAATGGCCGGTGTTCCTGTTGAAACTCTCGGTCGCCCTCTACGCAATGGGCGGCGTGTTGTGGTCGATCGCGGGGACAGACGATATTTGGTTGCAGGCGAGCACCTGGACCAACTGCCTGCGGCTCGCTGTCGTCGTCATTGTGGGTGGCGCCACCTATTTCGCGAGCCTCTGGCTGATGGGTTTCCGGCCCGCCGACTTCGCGCGACGGGCCGCCTGATGCCGGTCAAGCTCTATCGAAAACTGGTGCCAATCGGACAACCGCTGGCGTTGGCGATCGGCAATTTCGACGGTGTGCACCGTGGCCACCAGGCGCTGTTGCAGACGACCAGCCTTGCCGCCAGGATGTTCCGGCTGACGCCGGCGGCGATGTCGTTTCATCCCCTGCCCCGTGAGTTTTTTGCTCGCGGCGAGCAACCGACACGGCTGATGAGCGCGGTGGAAAAACTGGCGGCGTTTCAGCGGCAAGGCATCGCGCACGCCTTTGTGCCGCGCTTCGACGCGAAATTCGCTGCGCAAACGCCGGACGCCTTTCTCGACGCTCTGGCAGCGATGCAGGTGAAGTGGCTGATCGTGGGCGCCGACTTTCATTTCGGCGCGCGCCGCGCCGGCAATCTCGCTACCTTGCGCGCAGCGCAAGCCTCGCACGGCTTCCAAGTCGAGACCATCGACGAAGTGGTCGATGAGGCCGATCACTCCGGCGGGCCGCGTGTGTCCTCCACCGCCATCCGCGCCGCGCTGGGCGAGGGCGATCTTCGGCACGCCGCGGCCATGCTCGGCTCACCCTACCGCATTGTCGGCCGGGTCCTGCACGGCAAGAAACTCGGCCGCACGCTGGGCTTTCCCACCGCCAACGTCGCGCTGTCGCGGCGAAACCCGCCCCTGTCGGGCGTGTTTGCGGTAAGATGCAGGCTTGTAACTCGCGGGCTCGAGGGAGTGGCGGGGGGTGTGCAAAGCGGGAACGGTTCGACCCTGTTGGGGGTTGCCAATCTCGGCACCAATCCGGTGGTTTCGTCCGAAAACCGCCCCCATCTGGAAGTCTTCCTCTTCGATTATTCCCCGGCAAATGCGGCCGACCTGTACGGTCAACGCATTTCCGTCGAATTCATCGAAAAAATCCGCGACGAACGAAATTTTGCGAGCCTCGACGCGCTCGTGGTG
>CAZCKI010000168.1:0-7101 GCA_964498815.1 uncultured Burkholderiales bacterium | reverse complement strand
CGAAGCTGGCCAGAGGCAAAAAAACTGATCGAAGGATTGCCGATGGCGATTCTGCGCACCCGGCTGGCCAGTGCGCACGTGATGGGCGGCTGCGGCATGGGCGCCGATCCCCGCCATGCCGTCATCGCCGGTGACGGCCGCCATCATCAATTCGACAATGTCTGGGTGTTCGACGGTTCGGCGTTCCCGACCTCGATCGGCGCCAATCCGCAGGTGTCGATCTACGCCATGGCCGCACGCAATGCAACGCAGCTTGCCGATCTGATGACCGGCAAGCCGCGTCAGGCGGCAGCGTGATCAGCCTTTATTGAGCCAGGCCGCGGCCACGCCCAGGATCAGCATGGAAATGCTGTCGAAGACGATTTGCTGCGCGACCAGGTCGGACGGCATGGGCTGTACGGCGAAATAGATCAGATAGGTGGGAATCGTCATCAACACTGCCAGTGCCGCACCGAAGCGCAGGCCCTGTGCCAATACCGGTTTGCCCGCCTCGTGGCCGCGTCGATACACCCAAGTCACGCCGATAGCGATGAAGACGTGCGCCAAGAGCATGAAGCCAAAGTAGGACTGCGCCGATGACTCCGAACGGAACAATTGCGGCAACTTGGCGTATTCCGCGTGCAGGATGGCTCCGTGCACGACAAAACCCAGCAGCATCGATACCACGAACAAACCTACTACCGAAATCAGGAATTTCTTGTTCATAGCGGCCTCCCCCGAAATGATCGTGGGAGGATTCTATGCCTGTCCCGGCCTTTGCACAAAGCGGTCCCAGCGAAGCCCCGGTGCTAGTGCGTGCCGCCACCCGCTTGTGCGCCCCACAGCTCTTTCAGCCGGTCGTCGCGGCCGCAGCCGGTGCGATAGAACTTGTAGCGCACTGGATTCTTCAGGTAGTAGTCCTGGTGATAGTCTTCTGCGGGCGTAAATTCGCCGGCAGCGGTAATCTCGGTGACGATGGCGCCGGCAAAGGGCTTGGACTTTTCTAGTTCCACCTTGGAAGCAAGGGCCGCTTTTTGCTGTGCTTCGTCGAAATAGAAAATACCGGTACGGTACTGTGTTCCGGCGTCGCAAAACTGCCGGTTGGACGTCGTCGGATCGATATTGCGCCAATAGACATAGAGCAGCTTTTCGTAGCTCACCTTTTTCGGGTCGTAGACCACCTGCACCGCTTCGGCGTGACCGCTGCGTCCGCTCGACACCTGCTCGTAGGTCGGCTTCCTGGTGGTGCCGCCGATATAGCCGGAGGTCGTCGACTTGACCCCGTCGATGGCATCGAACGGGGCTTCCATGCACCAGAAACAGCCGCCGGCGAACACCGCCTTGGCGCTTGCGCTTTCTGCGGCAAAGGCCGCGCCGACCTGCAAGGCCAGCGAAACCAAGAGGCCGTTCATCAAATACTTTCTCACGCGAAACTCCCGTCAGGTTGAAAACAATTCACATCTGTCGTGCAAAACGCTCGCCGATTACAAGCGCACCTTGCGATACGATTCGCTCCTACGCCCGGATTCAGAATACCGGGACTGGGACCCTTATGCGCGAATTTCGTTTCCGACTAGTCAATGTTTTTGCCGAATCCCCGCTCGGCGGTAACCCGCTGTGCGTGTTCGAGGACGGCCGCGGCCTCAGCGATGCGGAAATGCAGGCGCTGGCGCTGCAGATGAATCTCTCCGAGACCACGTTCATTTTGCCGTCCGAGCAAGGCGGCACGGCCAAGGTGCGCATTTTCACCCCTACCTTTGAAATGCCGTTTGCCGGTCACCCTACCTTGGGTACCGCCCACGTGGCGCGCGACCTCTTCAAGGGCGGCGACCAGGTGACCCTGGAGCTGCGCGTCGGGCCCATTCCGGTGACGGCCAAGGCAGACCGCTGGACCCTGACCGCCAACGCGCCCACCAGCCGCGACGGCGCGCCGGAAGCCGGCGAACTCGCCGCCGTCCTGGGCCTGGGGGCTGCGGATGTCGTGCCCGGTGCGCGCTGGATCAATACCGGCACCGAGCAATTGATCGTGCCGCTCGCCAGTACGGACGCCGTGCGCCGCGCCAACCCAACGGGGGAATTGCTGGGCAAAATCGCCAGCAGCATCGGCCGCTCCATGGCCTATGTGTTCGCGCCCAACGGTGACGGAAAACTGCTGTCGCGTTTCTTTTTCATGAAGCACGGCAGCGTGATCGAAGACCCGGGTACCGGCTCCGCCACCGCCAACCTGGGCGGCTGGCTGCTGCACACCCGGCATGCGCTGCCGGTAGCATTTGCCATCGACCAGGGCGAGGCCGTCGGCCGGCCCTGCCGCGTCAGTCTGCGTGTCGACGCCGAACGCAATATCTCCGTCGGCGGGCAGGTAATCGAGATCGGCAGCGGCGTGATCCGCTTACCCTAGGTTCAACCGTCGCCTCACCCGTGCCGCCGAGCATCCCGGCTGGTTTTTCGCGGCGCGTTTGCGTGTTGGCCGGCGTCGCGAACCTTTCCCTTGTTTGCCCGGGGCAATCGCGTTCCCGCCTGAACGCCGAAATGGGTGATTTCCTCGATCAGGAACGCGCCCTCCTCCAAAAGAAAGCTCTTGAATGCCAATGCGACCGGCGGCAGGCGCTTCTTTTCGTGGTGCACGGTGTGCCAGTTGCGCATCAGCGGAAATCCGTTCACGTCCAAAATCACCAAGCCCCCTAGCTGGCGCTCGAGCGTAACGGTGTGCGCCGACAAAAAGGCGACCCCCATTCCCGCCATCACGGCCTGTTTGATGGTTTCAGTGCTCTCGAGTTCCATCACGATTTTCAACGTGGCGAGATGGTCTGCAAAGGCCTGGGCCATCAAATTCCGCGTCTCCGACCCCCGCTCCCGTGCCAAAAAAGGTTCGTATGCCAGAGTAGCAATCGGGATATGTTTTTTTGCCGCGAGAGGATGGCTGGGTGGGGCCACGATCACATATGGATGCGGCGCGAACGGATCGCTGACGGCGTCCAAGGTGTCGCTGGGGGGGCTTCCCAGGATCGCCAAGTCGATCAGATTGTCCGCCAACAGGCGCAACAGCTCGGCGCGGTTGCTCACGGTGAGATTGAGAATCACGCCCGTATGGCGCTGCATGAATTCGGCCAACAGACGAGGAAAGAAATAGCCCCCAGTGCGGATGACGGCGATATTCAATTTGCCGCCCGAAACACCCTTGAGTTGCTGCATGGCTTCTTCGGCTTCGCGAAACCGCTGGATGATCTCGCGGCTTTGTTTGAGCATCTGGGTGCCGGCTTCGGTGAGATAGATTTTCCGGCCGACATGCTCGAACAGGGACAGGCCGGCGTGTCCTTCCAGTTCCTTGACTTGAGTGGATATCGCGGGCTGGGTGAGATGCAGCTCTTCGGCGGCGCGTGTAAAGCTCAGATGCCGAGCCACGCTTTCGAACACCTTCAATTGCCGCAAGGTCGCGTTTTTCATGTATCCCCCCGCCGAATACATTAACCGCCGCTTATATAGACCACAGCTTATGCCAGTTATAAAAAACTTCAACTGTTTCTATTGATTTCGCCCGTATAGGATGTCCTGCATGCGCTGTTGAGTGTCTCACACGGACAGGTTGCCGCCGAAACGGCAAGGAGGATGCGATGAACGCCAATGCAAATACAAGGCTCGCAGGCCGGGCGTGGTTTCGATGGATGGCTACGCGCGCCGGAGCCGACGGTATGGTGATGATCGTCAATTGGCGCTGACCGGACGTCGTCGGCGTGGGCACGTTGTGATTGCGGTTAACCAGGGGGATCGATCGATGAACTATTTTCAGACATTGCGCATTAACGTCCGGATGATGGCTGGATTCGCGGCCGTCTTTGTCCTCATGGGTATCGGCTCGGTGGTCGGTCTCTGGCACCTGAACCGGCTCGAAGGGGTGGTCGATCGCCTGGCCACCGAAGAGACGCGCAAGCTCTCGCTGGCCGAACACTGGCTGCGCGGCATCAGCGTCAACCTGGTGCGCGCGCAGACTTCCCTGCTGGTCGTCGACGAAGATGCTCTGCTTCGCCAGTTGAAGAAAGACATGGATGCAACCTCCCGCGATATCAGCGAATACGAGAAGTCGATCGAGGACCTTGTCAGCGCAGCCCAGGGCAAGCAAATACTGTCGCGGATCGGCGAACTGCGCGGCAAATATCGCGGCACGCGCGCCCAGTTCATCGAGCGTCGCGGCAACGGCGACGACGTGCGCGACGACCTTCGCAAGACGTTGAATCCACTGGCGGATGCCTATCTCGCCGCGGTTCAGGAATTCGTCGATTGGCAGCAGGTGGAAGTGGAAGCTGCACGCAGGAACGCGACCGATGCGACCGGCAGGGCACGCATCCAGATCGTCGCGGCGGTACTCTGCGGGCTGCTGTTCGGAGTGGCGATCGCCTTTCTGCTGTCGCGCTCCATAGTCGGCCCGCTGACCAGGGCCAGGGACAGCGCCAGACGCATCGCCGGTGGCGACCTGAGCGGCAATATTCACAGCGAGGGCCGCGACGAGGCCGCGGAGATGCTGGACGCGCTTGCCGAAATGCAGCGGGCCTTGCGAAATATCGTCGGCGAGGTGCGCATCGGCGCGGAGTCGGTGTCGACGGCGTCTACACAAATTTCCGCCGGCACCATCGATTTGTCGAGCCGTACCGAGCAGGAAGCGTCGAGCATAGAGGAAACCGCGGCCTCGATCGAGGAACTGACCTCGACGGTCAATCAGAATGCCGAGCATGCCAGGGAAGCCGACAAGCTGGCCTTGTCCGCATCCGAGGTCGCCAACCGCGGCGGCAGGGTAATGAATCAGGTGGTCGTGACCATGGAGAATATCCAGGGGAGCAGCAAGAAGATCGCCGAGATCATCGGCGTCATCGACGGCATCGCTTTCCAGACCAATATCCTGGCTTTGAATGCAGCGGTCGAAGCGGCGCGCGCGGGCGAACAGGGGCGCGGTTTCGCGGTAGTGGCTTCCGAAGTGCGCAATCTTGCCCAACGCTCGGCCTCGGCGGCGAAGGAAATCAAGGGCCTCATCGGCGACTCGGTCGGGGCCGTCGACAATGGCTCGAAGCTGGTCGACGAAGCCGGCAAGACCATGCAGGAGGTAGTGACCAGCGTGAAGCGGGTTTCGGACATTATCGGCGAGATCGCTACGGCGACCCACGAACAAAGCCTGGGCATCAGCCAGGTCAATACCGCGGTCATGGAACTGGAACGGGTGACCCAGCAGAACGCGGCACTGGTGGAAGAATCGGCCGCCGCCTCGGAAAGCCTGAAGCAGCAAGCCACGCGTCTTGCGGAAACGGTAGCGGTGTTCAAGGTCGATGAGCAGGCCCGGCGCGAACTGCCGGCGATACCGCAGCCGACGCGATCCAAATCGCCGGCGGGCGCGCGTCGCGACTCGAAGTGGCCGGTCGCGGCCCGCCTCGCGCCGGCAGGTGCGGCAAACGGCCTCGTCGACGAGGACTGGAAAGAATTTTAAGGCGTCCCGGCACCCAAGGATGTACCCCTCTCTTAACAAGGACTCGCAAACATGGGAATGATGGAAATTCTCGACAGTGGAAGGGCCGGCGATGTGGCGGAATACCTCTCTTTCCGGCTGGGCGACGAAGAATACGGCATCGACATCCTCGCCGTACGCGAGATTCGCGCCTATGAGAAACCGACGCGGATTGCCGATGCGCCGGCGTACATCCACGGCGTGATCAACTTGCGCGGCCTGATCGTTCCCATCGTCGATCTGCGCGTCAAATTCGGTCTTGCGGCCGCGCAGTACAACGAGCTCACAGCGGTGATCATTCTCAAAGTCTCCGCCTGCGTGATCGGCATCGTCGTCGACAGTGTTTCCGATGTGTTGCCGCTCAAACACGAGCAAATCCGCGCCGTGCCCGACTTCGGCGGGCGCGCGGAGACCTCGTTCATTCGCGGCCTGGCGATGTTGCAGGGGCGGATGTTGATCCTGATGGACATCGCGGGACTGATGACCGATCCGCATGTGCTGCCGGTCGAGACGGTATCGGTGGGACGCACCTCCCTTCCTGGCGCCCGCGCCCCGGATGCGGCGTTCGCCGCGCGATCGTCCTTTCCTCATTAATACCGGCGACGCGCCATCCGCCTGAAAAGAAATTCACGCCCTTGAAGGAACAATACTCCATCGCCATGACCGAGTGGCGGGCCGACGGCACGGAACTGGCGCAGTTGCGATACGTGGTCTTCGTCGTTGAACACTCGGTCCCCCCGGAGCTCGAGAGCGATGCCTTCGATGCCGACATCGAAGGCTGTCGCCACGCGGTGGCGCGCGATGCCGGCGGCGCGGTCATCGGCACCGGAAGAGTGATACTCAACGCGCCGATCCCGCGCATCGGCCGCATGGCGGTACGAAAAAAGTGGCGCGGCCTGGGTGTCGGTGCGGCCTTGCTGGCAGCGCTATGCGAAGAAGCGCGCGGTCACGGCTTTGCCAAGGTATTCGTGCATTCCACCATCCACGCCACGCCGTTCTACTACAAGCGCGGCTTTATTTCCTGGGGGCCGGAATTCTATGAGGCGGGTATTCCGCATCAGGAAATGCGGCGGCATATCTACGAGGCATGACCATTCCAGGCGAAAACCGGAGATGGCGAATAGTGTGTTTGCTCTAAAGAATGGCCGTAGATTGACTCCATATCCGAACCCGATTCCCACAGGAGCCAAACATGGCCAAAAAATTGAAACGCGCCGCCTCGGTGGCGATGTCCGCGGCAGGTGCAATGGAACAGATCACCGACAAGCTGGGCGCGATGGCGAGTAGCCTGTCGAGCCAGCCGACCTCCAAGCAGGTGATGGAGTCGGCGCAACAAATCTGGCTGGCGGGCCTCGGCGCCTTTTCCAAGGCGCAAGCCGAGGGTCGCAAGGTCTTCGATACCTTGGTGGAACAAGGCACGCAGATCGAAAAGCATACGCGTACCGTCGCCGAGGCGACTATCGAAACGGCTCGCGAGCAGGCGACCAAGTCATTCGGCGCGGCCAGCGGAAAATTCGACAAGCTCGAACAAGTTTTCGAAGAGCGCGTCCACAAGTCGCTGAATCGCCTGGGCGTGTTGACCAGCAAGGACGTCGAAGCGCTGTCGAAGCAGGTGGCAGAATTGGCGAACTCGG
>CAZCKI010000167.1:0-7157 GCA_964498815.1 uncultured Burkholderiales bacterium | reverse complement strand
CCGATGCATATCTGCAAGAAATTATTTTCAATCTGAAGCAAGCCAAGTAGCGGACACTTTGATCCACCGAGGAAAATCATCATGACCAAACAAATCCAGGAAGCCTACATCGTCGCCGCCGTCCGCACCCCGGTCGGCAAGGCGCCGCGCGGCATGTTCAAGAACGTGCGGCCCGACGATATGCTGGCGCACGTGTTGCGCGGCGCTATCTCCCAGGTGCCGGGGCTCGATCCGCACGACATCGGCGACGTGGTGGTGGGCTGCGCCATGCCCGAGGGCGAGCAGGGCATGAACGTGGCGCGCATCGGCGTGCTGTTGGCGGGGCTGCCCAACTCGGTGCCGGCCGTCACCATCAACCGCTTCTGTTCCTCCGGCGTGCAGGCCATCAGCATGGCAGCCGACCGCATCCGCACCGGCGACGACGATGTCGTCATCGCCGCCGGCACCGAGTCGATGTCGATGATACCGATGATGGGCAGAAGGGTTGCGCTCAACCAGAACGTGTTCGCGCACAACGAAAACATCGGCATCGCCTACGGCATGGGCATCACCGCCGAGAACGTCGCCAAGCAGTGGAAGGTCACGCGCGAGGAGCAGGACGCCTTCGCCGTCGCCTCGCATCAGAAAGCCGCCAAGGCCATCGCCGCCGGCGGCTTCAAGGCCGAGATACTTCCCTACGAAATCGACACTGCCTCGCCCGACCTTGCCAGCGGCGAAGTCAAGCACCGGAAAAAATCCGCCGACACCGACGAAGGCCCGCGCCCCGATTCTTCGCTGGAGTCGCTTGGCAAGTTACGCGCGGTATTTGCCGCCAAAGGTAGTGTTACCGCCGGCAACTCCTCGCAAATGTCCGATGGAGCGGGGGCCGTGATCCTGATGAGCGAGAGAGCAATGAAAAAATACGGCCTGCAGCCGCTGGCGCGCTTTGTCTCGTTCGCCGTCGCCGGCGTGCCGCCGGAAATCATGGGCATAGGTCCGATCAAAGCGATCCCGAAAGTGCTGAAGCAGGCCGGCGTCAATGCCCAGGACCTCGACTGGATCGAATTGAACGAAGCCTTCGCAGCCCAAGCGCTCGCCGTCATCAAGGATCTCGGTCTCGATGCCTCAAAAGTAAACCCGCAGGGCGGCGCCATCGCCCTCGGTCATCCCCTGGGCGCCACCGGCGCCATCCGCGCCGCCACCTTGCTGCACGGCATGCGCCGCGAAAAACAAAAATGGGGCATGGTGACCATGTGCATAGGTACCGGCATGGGGGCGGCCGGATTGTTCGAAGCGATGTAAAAACCCGGCCAATTTGGTGCATGTTGAATTGTTGCAACGCAACATTCAACAATTGACCTAAGTGGCTGACTTTAGCCGCTTTTTTGCTGTTGTTTTCATGCCACAAGACAAGCCTTATATAGGGATTTACTGTACAGTACCGCCTAATAACTCCCGTCCGCGACGCCTCTGGCGGCGCATGCCGGGAGACAAAAAAGATTGACCAGAATCATTAATTCCACTGCTGAGGAGAGCGTCACATGAGCCGCAATTACAACAGGCGCGCGAGCCTTGTTCCTGCATTGAAAGTTTCCGTGGTTGCCGTCGGCCTGGTGCTGGCCGGCAGCGCGCAGGCCATCTCGCTGAAATTCGATAACGGCATGACCGGCAGCTTCGACACCACCATGTCCTACGGCGTGTCCATACGCACCAAGGATGCCGCCGCCGACCTGGTCGGCATCGGCAACGGCGGCACCTCGCGTTCGGTGAACGAAGACGACGGCGATCGCAACTACAAGAAGGGCAAGCCCTTCTCCAACCTGTTCAAGGTCTCGCACGAACTGGAACTGAAATCGAACGACTGGGGCCTGTTTGTGCGCGGCCTCTACTTCATCGATTTCGAGAACAATCACAAGAACACGCTGGGACCGGAAGCGCAGGACCGCGTCGGTCAGGATGCGCGCATCCTCGATGCCTTCGTCACCAAGTCGTTCGCCGTCGGCGACCGCAACCTGAAAACCCGTTGGGGCCAGCAGGTGATCTCCTGGGGCGAGTCGACCTTCATCCCGAACAGCATCAATTCGATCAATGCGGTCGATCTGTCCAAGCTGCGCGTACCGGGTTCCGAATTGAAGGACGGCCTGATCCCGACCGCCAGCATCTGGGGCTCGCTGGAATTGACCAATAACGCCAGCGTCGAAGCCTACTACCTGCTGAATTTCGACAAGACCCGCCTCGATCCGCGCGGCACCTATTGGAGCAGCAACGATTACGTCTCGCCGGACGGCGACAAGGTGTTCCTGAGCTTCGGCCGCCGTCACGACCTGAGTTACGGCAAGACGCCGGGCAACCTGATTCCACCTACGAGTGCTGCCTATCCTACGACGCAGGCGCTGGGATATGGGCCGTTTGATATTGCGGCTTCGGTCTGGGCGCCACGCGGCCCGGATCAGGGGCCTAGCGACCACGGCCAGTATGGCCTGGCGTTCCGCTATCTGGCGCCGATGCTCAACAATACCGAGTTCGGTTTCTATTTCGAGAAATATCATAGCCGCACACCGTTCGTCTCCGGCTACAAGGGCACGCCTTCTTCCATCGTGACGGGCGGCCCGCTGGCAGCGGCAGTCGGACATACCGGCACGGCGAGCTACTTCATCGAGTATCCGGAAAACATCCGCCTGTACGGCATGTCCTTCAATACTCAGGGACCGGCCGGCATCGCGCTGCAAGGCGAAGTGTCGTACCGTCCCAACCAGCCGCTCGCCTATTCTGGCGTGGAAGTATTGCTGGCGGCCTTGGGCCTGCCCAATCAGTTGACGGGTGATGCGATTATCCCCGGCACCATCGCCTCGGCGCCGCCGTATGGCGTGTCTGCAGCGAGACTCGTGCCGGACGGCACATTGCTGCGCGGCTGGGAACGTACCAAGATGATGCAGATGCAAATCACCGCGACCAAGTCGTTCCCGAACTTCCTCGGCGCCGACCAGGGCGTGTTCGTGGTCGAAGCCGGACGCACTCAGTACAACGGCTTGCGCACCGACGTGTACTTCAACGGTCCCGGCGTCAACTTGCCGGTGACCTTCAACGGCGCCAACGGCTTCAGCCAGGCCGGTTCGCAGCAGCCCGCTGGCTTTCTCACCAAGACGTCGTGGGGCTATCGCCTGGCCGCGCGCCTCGATTACTCGAACCTGGTGATGGGCGCCAACGTCACACCGCGTCTCGCCTTCAGCCACGACGTGAGCGGCGTGTCGCAGACCTTCAACGAGGGCGTGAAGTCGCTGTCACTCGGCGCCAATTTCGATTGGCAAAAACGCTGGGCGCTGGACCTCTCCTACACCGGTTACTCGGGCGGCCGCACCTTCTGCGGTACCGACACCGTGACCAGCGCCACCGCACAATCGGGTCTTGCCGCGCAGATCGCGGGCGTGCCGGCGCTCGGCATCACCGGACAGGGAGCCAACTGGTGTTCCAGCGCCAATCCGCTGCACGACCGCAGTTTCTACTCGGTGGTGGTGAGCTACTCGTTCTAATCGCATTGCCCGCCCGGGCCGGCGGCAAAGACCGTCGCCCGGGCCAACGCCAAACACTGGCAAGACGAATCAAATCAAACGATCTGGAGGAATGACGATGAAAGCGACAAGACTGACTTGGGCAGCCGCACTGATAGTCGCACTGGTGGCATCCGGTGCGGCGCGTGCGGAAATGTCCGCGGCGGATATCGCCAAGCTCGGCACCACACTCACCCCGGTGGGCGCCGAAAAGGCCGGCAATGCCGCCGGCACGATTCCCGCCTGGGACGGCGGCATCACCAAGATCCCGTCCGGCGTGAATTTCAAGGCCACCGGCTATTACCCCGATCCCTTCCCCGGCGACAAGCCGCTGATGAGCATCGACGCCAAGAACATGGACAAGTACAAGGACAACCTGTCCCCCGGCCAGATGGCGATGATGAAGCAGTACCCGGATTACAAGCTGGTGGTGTACCAGACCCGCCGCAGCGCCTCTTACCCGGAAGGCAGTTACCGTGAAACCAAGGATTGCGCCGCCAAGGCCAAGCTCGCCACCAACGGCAACGGTGTAGTTGGTTGCACCGGCGGCGTGCCGTTCCCGCAACCCAAGAACGGCAACGAAGCGATCTGGAACCACGTGCTGCACTACAAGGGCGACACCTTTGCGCAGCACTGGTCGCAGGCCGCGGTCACCGCCGGCGGCGATTTCGCGCTGGTGAAGTTCGAATACGAATACGACCTCTCCTACGGCAACCTGTCGAAGGCCGCCGACAAGCGCGAGGCCAACAAGGTGCTGAACTACCTGCAGGTGACGACCGCGCCGGCACGCCTGGCCGGGCAGATTCTGCTGGTGCACGAAACCGTCGACCAGGCCAAGCAACCGCGCTCGGCGTGGACCTACAACCCCGGCCAGCGCCGCGTGCGCCTCGCCCCGGAAGTGGGTTACGACAGCCCCGGCACGGCGGCAGACGGCCTGCGCACCAACGACGACTTCGGCATGTTCAACGGCGCCACCGACCGTTACGACTGGAAGCTGGTCGGCAAGAAGGAAATGTACATTCCCTACAATTCCTACCGGCTGACCGCGCCCGAAGTGAAGTACAACGACCTCTTGAAGCCCGGCCACATCAACCAGGACATCGCCCGCTATGAGTTGCACCGGGTCTGGGTGGTCGATGCCACGCTGAAAGCCGGCACCTCGCACATCTACTCGCGTCGCACCTTCTATATCGACGAGGACAGCTGGAACGTGGTCCTGATCGACAAGTACGACGGCGGCGGCCGCCTGTGGCGCTTCGCCGAGCAGCACAGCGAGAACTGGTACAACATCCCCATGTGGTTCGGTACCGTCGAAGTCCATCACGACCTGCAATCGCGCCGCTACATCGCGATGGGCCTGCGTTCGGAAGAAGCGAAGATCTACGAACCGATCAAGCGCACCCCGGCCGATTACACGCCCGATCACCTGCGCAGCATGGGTACCCGCTAAACGCCGTTTCGTTTTAGATCGTTCGGGGACCGGCGCGCTACAATGGCAGCGCCTGTCCCCGAAGTTTTTTGGGGCGGTCGCTGCAACGCCGACCGAACCGAACCGCACGTAAAGGGTCTGCAGATGAAACGCGCCGCTATCGCTTTCGCCTTGCTCGCTATGCTGCCGCTCGCGGTTTGCGCAGGCGTCAATCCGCAGGTGCTGCCGCTGCAGGGCGCGCTCTCGCAGCAGACCATGACGCGCCTGATGCTAACCGATGCCGCGCGCATCGGCGGCCGCGTGGTCGCGGTCGGCGACCGCGGCTATATCGTTTATTCCGACGACGACGGCAAGAACTGGCAGCGCGCCGCCACGCCGCCCAACCTGCCGATGCTGACCGGCGTCTATTTTTCCGACCAGAAGACCGGCTGGGTGGTCGGCCACGACGCCTACATCCTCAAGTCCGAGGACCAGGGCCAGACCTGGAAGCAGGTATTCGCCGCAGCCTCCGAGCAAAAGCCGCTGATGGACATCGTGTTCGTCGATGCCGGCACCGGCTTCGCGGTCGGCACCTACGGTTCCTTTTACGAAACCACCGACGGCGGCAACACCTGGAACCCGAAGAAGATCCTCACCCCCGCGCCCGCCGCCAAAGGCAAGGCTGCGCAGGAGCCGAAGGCGCCCGACGACGACAAGCACTTCAACGCCATCATCAAGGTGTCCGACGGGCATCTCCTGATCGCCGGCGAGGCCGGCACGCTGCTGAAGTCCGACGACAACGGCAAGTCCTGGACGCGGCTGGTTTCGCCCTACAAGGGTTCCTATTTCGGCGCGGTGCGCGCCGACGACGGCGCGGTGCTGATCTTCGGCATGCGCGGGAAGATTTTCCGGGCCGATGCCGGCCTGAAGAGCTGGACTCCGATCGACAACAAGTCGCTTGCCTCGCTCATGGGTTCGACGCGGCTACCCGACGGCGCCATCGTGCTGGCGGGGCTGTCCGGCACGGTGCTGGTGTCGCGCGACCAGGGCAGGAGTTTCCAGCCGCTGCCGACCGGCACCATCAAGGCCTACGCCGCGCCTCTGCTGGGTGCGCCGAATGCGCTGCTGCTGATGGGAGAAGCCGGTGCCCGCGAAGTGCCGCTGCCGTCCGCACCTAAACCGCAGTAATAGACGCCACCGATAAAGAGCGGCCATGACCATCAAACATCTCATCGAGTCCGTTTCCTCGGTCGTATTCGGCCGCCGCCAGGGCCTCCTGATGCTGTTCTCGGCGCTGACCGTGCTGTTCCTGATCTCGGCCAGCCAGCTCAAGGTCGATGCCGGCTTCAACAAGATGGTGCCGCTCACCCATCCGTACATGAAGGTGTACAAGGAATACGAAAAGGTGTTCGGCGGCGCCAACCGCGTGGCGATCGCGCTGGTGCAAAAAGACGGCGACATCTACAACAAGGAATTCCTCGACAAGCTGAAGGGCATCACCCTCGACGTGATGAGCCTGGAAGGGGTCGACAAGCCCAGCGTCAAGTCGCTGTTCACGCCCAACACCCGCTTCATCGAAGTGGTAGAGGACGGCTTCTCCGGCGGCAACGTCATTCCCGCCACCTACGCCGGCACCGACGCCGACCTCGTCAAGGTGAAAAGCAATGTGCAGAAGTCGAACGAAATCGGCCGCACCGTGGCCAGCGATTTCAGCGGCGCGCTGGTGTCGGCCGGATTGCTGGAGTTCATTCCGAAGGGAGAGGGCAAGCTGGAAAAACTCAACTACTTCGAGTTTTCCGCCAAGCTCGACGCGCTGCGCGCCAAGTATGAGGGTCCCAATCACTCGATCCACATCATCGGCTTCGCCAAGGCGGTCGGCGACATCGCCTCGGGTGCGCGCGGCGTCATCACCTTCTTCGGCATCGCCTTCGTCATCACCGCGATCCTGATGTTCTGGTTCGTGAAGGATTTGAAACTGACCGCGGTGGCGTTGCTGGTGGCGATGATGCCGGTGCTGTGGCTGCTCGGCACGCTCCCATTGATCGGTTTCGGCATCGACCCGCTGTCGATCCTGGTGCCGTTCCTGATCTTTTCCATCGGCGTCTCGCACGCGGTGCAGATGACCAAGACCTGGGAGCGCGAAGTGGCAGCCGGCGCCGACAGCCTCACCGCCGCCAAGCACTCGTTCGCCAAATTGTTCATCCCCGGCACGCTGGCGCTGC
>CAZCKI010000166.1:0-7207 GCA_964498815.1 uncultured Burkholderiales bacterium | reverse complement strand
GGCGCCCGCTTTCCTGCAAGGCCACCGCTTCGGCGAGGTCGTTGACCGACATGCCGGACAGCACGGCCAGCGCCACCTTGGGCCCGACGCCGCTCACCTTCAGCAGCGTGCGAAAGGTGGAGCGTTCGGCCTCGGTGCTGAAACCGAACAGCAAATGCGCATCCTCGCGCACCACTTGATGAGTGAACAGCGACACCTGTTCGCCCAGCTTCGGTAGCAGATAGAAGGTCGACATCGGTACGTCGATTTCGTAGCCGACACCGTTTACGTCGACCAATACCTGTGGCGGGTTTTTCTCGCGCAGGATGCCGGTGATGCGCCCGATCACGTGCGGTCTCCGCCAACCAACTCCTTCCCCTGCCAAGGGGAAGGCTGGGATGGGGTTATTTGCACACTGCGATGCAATTCCTCGCGGATACGATCCAGCACTCCATCCATATTCTCGATAACCTCATTGTTCCAGAACCGAATAACGCGGAATCCTTGCTGTTTCAAGAATTGAGACCGGATTTCGTCTCCATCGTATTGTTCGGCGTGGTGCCCGCCATCCAATTCAAAGACAAGCTTCGCTTCAAGGCAGACAAAATCGACTATGTATTTTCCGATGGGCCGCTGGCGGCGAAATCGATGGCCTTCGATTTGCTTGTCCCGAATTTTGCGCCAGAGCATACGTTCGGTATCAGTTGCGTTCCCGCGCAAGGTGCGCGCGATACCTACCATCGGACGCGCCCCCATCCCGGCCTTCCCCCGCTGGGCGAGGGAAGGAGTCGGTACGCCGACGGCGTCACGTCTCATTTATCGCGTCTCACTTGATCAGCCTCCCGCCCTTGACCCGGTAGCCCTGGGTACTCATCGCGCCCAGCATGCCGCCGTGCGCGTGGCATATGGCGCAGGCGAGCGCGTCGGCCGAGTCGGGGCTGGGGTGGCCGGCCAGCGCCAGCAGTCGTTTGACCATTTCCTGCACCTGCTCCTTTTTGGCGTGGCCGTTGCCGACCACCGCCTGTTTTACCTGCAGGGCAGTGTATTCCGAAACCGGCAGGTCGCGCGCCACGGCGGCGCAGATGGCGGCGCCACGCGCCTGACCGAGCAGCAGGGTCGATTGCGGGTTGACGTTGACGAACACTTTTTCGACGGCTACCTGCTCGGGAGAGAACTGGCGGATCACTTCCTCGACCGAGCGCAGGATGTTTTTCAACCGATCCGGCAACTCGCCGTCGGGCGACTTGATGCAGCCGCTGGTGATATAAACGAGCTTGCCGTCGCTTTTTTCGATGACGCCGTAGCCGGTGATACGCAGGCCCGGGTCGAGCCCGAGTATCCTCACCCCAGCACCTTGCCGTACACGCAGGTATCGCGCAGATTGCCGGCGGGATCGCGCATGTCCTGGCGCAAGGTGCCGTCGAGGGTAAAACCGCAACGCTCGGCGACGCGACGGCTGGCGGTATTGCGCGGATCGCTGCGGATTTCGAGGCGGGCAAGACCCAGGTGTTGTTTCGAGAACGCCGTCATTGCCATCACTGCTTCGCGGCAAAACCCTTGGCCGGTCATCGAGGTGCGCAGCCAATAGCCAAGCTCGCCGCGCGGCACCATCCAATTGAAACTGTGCAGACCGCCCTTGCCGATCAAGCGCCCCGAGGCCTTTTCGTACCATTGGAAGTCGAGCAGTTCGCGCGCCGCCCATTTCGCCTCGACGCTTTGATGATAAGTCGTCACGCCCTCGCGGGTAGGCGCTGGATACGCCCACGGCATCCACGCACCCAGTTCCGCAGCCGACTCGAGTGCAGCCTCCAGCGTTTCCTCGGCCTGGCCGGCAGAACTCGCCACCAGCCGCAGCCGCTCGGTTTCGATCGCCTCCGGAATTACCAGCGATTGCGCCTGGATGCGCGCGGCCTCGACCAGGTGTGCCTGCGCCATTACAGATCCTCGACCACCACCGCCGTGCCGGTCACCGATACCAGCACCATGCCACGCCCGCTGCCGTGAATAATGTAATCGACGCGCGCGCCGACGATGGCATTGCCTCCCGATTGCTCGGCGCCGCGCATCGCCCCCTGCAAGGCGCTGTCGCGGGCGCCGGGAATGACCTTGTGATAGGCGTCGGAAAAGCTCGACACCGGCTTCTCCGAAACCAGGTTCACCTCGGCACTGGCCTCGCCCGTGACGATGCCCAGGTAGCGGGTGATGCGCTTGCCTTCGAAATTGCCGGTGGTGGTGACGAGGATGGTCATCGCTTCGGTCACGCCGCTTCGTCCATCACGGCCGAGGTATAGACTTCCTGCACGTCGTCGAGCGACTCCAGCGCATCGATCAGCCTCTGCATTTTCACGGCATCGTCGCCGTTCAATTCGATGTCGTTGGCGGCCTTCATGCTGACCTCGCCGAATTCTGCCTTGAAACCGCCTTTTTCCAGGGTCGCCTTGACCTTGGCGAAATCGTAGGGTCCGGTGATCACTTCGAAGGAGCCATCCTCGTTGGAAACCACGTCCTCGGCGCCCGCTTCCAAAGCCGATTCCATCAATTTTTCCTCATTGGTGCCGGGCGCGAACAGCAACTGGCCGCAATGCTTGAACAAGAAGGCGACCGAGCCATCGGTGCCAAGGTTGCCGCCGAACTTGGAAAAGGCGTGGCGCACGTCGGCGGCGGTGCGGGTGCGGTTATCGGTCATGCAATCGACGATCACGGCCGCCCCGGCGATGCCGTAGCCCTCGTAGCGGATTTCCTCGTAGTTGACGCCCTCCAGCTCGCCGGCGCCGCGCTTGGTGGCGCGCTCGACCGTGTCCTTGGGCATATTGTTGTCGAAAGCCTTGTCCATGGCGAGCCGCAGGCGCGGGTTGGCGCCGGGATCGCCGCCACCCAACCGGGCGGCGACGGTGATTTCCTTGATGAGGCGGGTGAAGATTTTCCCCCGCTTGGCGTCCTGGCGTCCCTTGCGGTGCTGGATATTCGCCCATTTGCTGTGGCCGGCCATATTGCGTTTTCAGTGAGAATTTTTAGGAACGTAATGTTAACATTCACTTACGTTCCAGCCTCATATAACTCAGCAGCCCGATCGGGAGAGCGCCATGACAAAACGAGAACCCGGAGAACGCCGCAGGGCCATATTGCAGGCGCTGGCCGAGATGCTCGAGCAGCCCAAGGGCGAAAAGGTCACCACCGCCCTGCTGGCTCGCAAGCTGGACGTATCGGAAGCGGCCCTGTACCGGCACTTCGCCAGCAGGGCGCAGATGTTCGAGGGCCTGATCGAATTCGTCGAGGAAACGGTGTTTTCGCTGGTCAACAAGATCCACGCGGAAGAGCCGGACGGCATGAAGCAGATCGAGGCGATCGTCGCCATGCTGCTCAATTTCGCGCAAAAAAACACCGGCATGACGCGGGTGCTGATCGGCGATGCCCTGGTCGGCGAGGACGAGCGCCTGCAGGCGCGCATGAACCAGCTGCACGACCGCCTGGAGGCTTCGCTGCGGCAAAGCGCGCGACTGGCCGCCGGCAGTGGCGCCTTGCACGGAACGCTGGACCCGCACGCCTACGCCAATGCGGTCATGGCGTTTGTGGTTGGGCGCTGGCACCAGTTTGCCAAATCGGGTTTCAAGCGCCTGCCCAATGAAATGTGGAAGGCGCAGTGGCCGGTATTTGCCGGCTGATTTTGCGCGCGTAAGTCCGTCAAGGCCATGCCGGAGTTGACGCTCGACAGCGAGCGCCTCACGCTGACGCTGCCGCAAGCCGAACACGCCGGGGCAATGCTCGCTTTCTGGGAAAAAAACTGCGACTTTCTCACTCCCTGGAATCCGCCGCCCAACGGCGATATGCACTGTCTCGAATACTGGCAGGACAATATCGACAAGACCCAGGTCGGCTATCTGGCGGGCAGCCAGTTGCGGCTGCTTTTGCTGCCGCGCGATCGTCCCGACGTCATGATCGGCTCGATCGGCTATTCGCAGATTTTTCGCGGACCGTTCTGCTCCTGCACGCTGGGATATCAAATCGACCAGGCCGAACAGGGTCGCGGCCTGATGCGCGAAGCGCTGCGGACGTCGTTGCGCTATATGTTCGAAGAGCTGCGCCTGCACCGGGTCGGCGCCAACTACATGCCGCACAATGTACGCAGCGGACGGCTGCTGGCAAGCCTCGGCTTTCGCATCGAAGGTTACGCGAAGAATTATTTGTTCATCGGTGATGACTGGCGCGACCACGTCCTGACTTCGCTGGTCAACGACGCCTTTCGGCCGCAGTGGCTGCACCCGTCCTGAGGGCTACGCCGCAAGCGAACGCGTGTACCAGCCGAGCAGCAGCGCCACCGTGGCCCCGTAGGCCAGCGTCGACACGACGATGGCGGCGGTGATCTCGCGCTCGGCGAGTTGGTAGCGCTGCGCAAACAGGAGCGCGTTGGAGCCCGCCGGCAGCGCCGCGCACAGCACCGCCACCGCCGCCGCCATCGGCTCCAGCGGTAGCAACACATAGGCGAACAGCGCCACCAGCGCCGGGTGTATCAGCAACTTCACCGCGCCGATGCGTAGCGCCGGCCGCAGCACCCCGGACACGCCGTAGTGCGCCAGCGACAGGCCGATCAGCACCAGACACAGCGGCACCCCGGCCTGCGCCATGGTGGCGAGAGTGGCATCGACCGGTCCCGGGATTTGCAGGCCGGCCAGATTGCACAAGAGCCCCGCCACCACCGGCAGGATCACCGGGTGAATGACGGTCTGGCGCACCATCTGCCCCAGGGTGGCGAGCACGGTGCCGCTGCCTGCGCGATCGGCGCGCGACCACTCCATCAGCGCGGTCGCTACGGTGAGCAGGATCAGCGCGTGCACGGCGATGATGGTGGCGTGGATGGCCAGGCCGCGCTCGCCGAACGCCGCCAGCACCACCGGGATGCCGATCTGCACGGTGTTGCCGAAGGTGCACGCCAACGCGCGAACCAGCGCCAGGTCGGTCGGCTTACCGCGCAGCCTGGCCAGGCCGACCAGGGTCAGCAGCAAGGCCACGGTGGGAATGAAAAACGCGGACAAGGCGCGGCCGTCCAGCTCGGCCAGGTGCACCTGGGCGGTGGTGCGAAACAACAGCGCCGGCACGAACATGGTGAAGGCGATGGTGGTCAACGCCCGCGTCAGCGCCCCGCTTTCGTCGCTCTTGCTGCGACCGAACAGGTAGCCGGCGGCCGCCAGCAGGAAAATCGGCAACAGTTTTTCGGTCAGCGACAAAGCGGTTTCACTCCGTCACGGCGCGCGCTTTTCAACCGGCCGGTTTTTGCAGGGAATAGGCACTGCCCGCCTGTGCTTCGCCGGCATCGACGCGCAACACGCCGTCTGACTTGCCGGCCACGGTGAGACCGTGATGCGTGGCAAGTTTTTCGATATAGGCGTGAGTATGCCGGTAGCGGCCACTCGCCATCAGGACATAGCCGAGTTCGGCAGTATCGGTGGTTTCGATGGTGAAGCCGAACGCGCCGCCTGGACGCAATACGCGCGCGACCTCGGCAAAAATTTCTTCGAGCGCGCCAACGTAGATAAACACATCCACCGCCGTTACCAGGTCGAAAGCGGCCGGTTCCTGCGAGAGCAGATAGGCGAGCATATGGCCCTGCGCCAGTTCATCGTAGAGGCCGCGTGGCGCCGCCTCCGACAACATGCCAGGCGAAATGTCGACACCCTTCAACACGCCGACTCTCGGTTTCAGCAAGGCGCCGAACAGTCCGGTGCCGCAGCCCAGGTCGAGGGCAGCCGGCGCATCCTTGCCTGCAAGCCAATCGCCGAGCAGGTCGAAGGTCATTTGCGGAGCCGCGTACTGCAGATTGCCGGTCATGTGACGATCGTAGGCGGCGCTGAATTGATCGAACACGGCGGCTACCATCGCGGCGGGCAAAGTCGCCGGTGTTTCGCCGTAGATCACGGCGCGTGCGACCACGGCGTATCCCTGGTCGGGCGCCAGTTCCAGCGCGCGGTCGATACATGCACGCGCATCTTCCAGTTTCCCAATGCGGAAAAACTGCATGGCAAGGCGCGTCAAGGCCGTCGCGTGGGTCGGATCGATAGTGACGATCATCTCAAAATTTGCGCGCGCTTCGGCATCTTCGCCGCGCAACTCGTGCACCTGCGCACGAGTGAACAGGGCCGGCACATCCTGCGGTGAGATTCTCAAAGCGGCGTTGGCGTGATCCAGTGAATCGGACAATGCGCCTTCTGCCAGCGCGATCTCGGCGATGCTGTTGTGGGCCGGCACCGACTGGCCGTTGATCAGCAAGGCCCGCTGGAAGGCGCGCACGGCAGCGGCCCGGTCGCCCTTGCGGGCGTGGATGGCGCCGATATTGACCTGCGCGCCGTCGAGGCGCGGATCGAGCCGCAGCACTTCCTGGAAACGCTTCATGGCCGAATCGAGCAGGCCGAGATTCATTTCCAGCAGCGCGAGGTGGAATTGGAAATCGGGGTGGTGGCGGTCCAGGCGCACCGCCTCGTGGTATGACCGCTGCGCATCTTCGACCATGCCCATGTGTTGCTGCGCATATCCGCACAGAAACGGGCCCATGCCGCTTTGCGGCGCCTTGAAGCCGATGACGCGGGCGATCTCGAGAGCGTCCTGGAAGCGCATCGCCGAAATAGCCGCCTGCGCCTCGCGCAGCAGCATGTCGAGTTCGATCGGCAAGGGAATGGTATTGGGCGGTGTGGACATGGTTTTCCGAAGATTTGCGAAGGCGGGAAAGCGGCCTCGCATTGTAGCGAGAAATGGGATGAAAAAAGGATCGGCGAACGTCGCGGAGGACCCTCAGCCGAGCATGTCGGCCCAGATGTTGCGTGCCCAGCTCATAGCGTATTGCGCCTCGAGTTCGTTGGGCGAGACGGAGAGGCCGCCGGCGCCCGGCACCGGCAACATGGTCTTTTCGACCTTGTCGTACTTGTGCACGCTGGCGACGTGCATCGCCTGTTCGGCGGAAACAAAGCTGTAGCAGGTGCTGACCAGCACCGGCGCGGTATTCACAGGGTTTCCGTCCAGCATGGCGATGACTGCCGCCGCGCACACCTTGGCGTGCGCATTGGCGATGTGTCCGGATTTCGGCATCAGCGGCGCCGTTTGCAGGGCGTCGCCGAGGATGTGCACGCCTGGCGCCGCCTTCGATTCGTAGGTGAGCCAGTTCACTTCACACCAGCGGCCGTTGACGGTGATGAAGGTGTCGGCGATGGCGCCGGCTTTCATCGGTGTCAGGACGTTCAGC
>CAZCKI010000165.1:944-7208 GCA_964498815.1 uncultured Burkholderiales bacterium | reverse complement strand
TGCTTGTTCCAGTTGCCGGCCCAGGTTCCCGTGGTGCTGCCGGGTGCGCTGGTGCCGGCTTCGGTCACGGTAAAGGTTTGGCCGGCGATGGTGAGGGTGCCGGTGCGTGAACTGGTGGTGCCGTTGGCAAGCACGGAAAAAGTGACCGTGCCGCTGCCGGTGCTGCTCGTGGGTGCGACGGAGGTGAGGAAACTGCTGTTCGATACGGCTGTCCACGTGCAGCCGGCGCCGGTGGTGACTATCGTGCTGCCGCCTCCGCCCGCTGCCGCAAACGATTGGCTGGTCGGCGAGATGGAGTAGGTACAGGTGCCCGCGGCCTGGCTGACCGGGATCACCTGGCCGCCGATGGTGATCGTTCCGTTGCGCTGCGGGCCGCTGTTGGGCAATACCGAGTAGGCGACCGTGCCCGGACCGGTGCCGGTGCCGGGACCGGCGAATATCCAGCTGTCGCTGTAGGTGGCGGTCCAGGAACAATTGCTTTGGGTCGAAACGCTCAAGCTGCCCGTGCCGCCGGCTGCGGTGACCGACAATCCTGTCGGCGTGACCGAGTACGTGCATCCCAGCGAAAATTTGGCGTTTACCGTCTGGTCGGAATTCATGACCACCGTGCAGAAGCTGGCGCCGCCGCAGGCTCCGGACCAGCCGTCGAATACCGAGCCCTGCGCCGGGACGGCCGATACGATGACCATGGTCCCCGCCGCGTAGGCCGGTCCCGCCGGGTTGGCGGAAATGGTGCCGCTGCCCGAGCCGGAAGTCGTGAGGGCGAGCGTATAGACCGGCCCGGTCCTGCGCAATTTGATCAGCTTGCCTACCGCGTCGATGATCCTCTTGTCCGCTTCCAGATCGACGTGCGAGACGGGAAATGCGAGGGCCTTGGTGCGCTGCATGTCGAAGCCGGCGCCGATGCAATTGGCGCTGGGCTGATCGATGATTCCATCGAAGGGGGCAGTACCCAGGCCGGCGAGAACGAAGGCCGGTCTGAGAACGGTTCCCAAGGTAAGCATGGCATTCGAGGTAGTGGCATCCGTGCCGGCCACGCAGGTCAGCTCGGTGCCGCCCAGATTGGAATTGGCGAGCGCCATTTTTCTGGCGATGCACTGGCGTACCGTCACCAGGGTTTCGCTTCCCGGCTGCAGATCGGCGGCGAACGGCGCGCTCAGTATATCGGTCAGCGTCCGCCGCGAGGTGTTGACCGAGTAGGGCAGGGGCAGACCCATCAAAGTGGACAGCAGCGGGCTGGAACTTAGCTGGGCCGCAGTGGACGCGCCGGCTTGCGCGTATGGCCCCGGATTGGCTGCCGGAGTACCCATCACCGGTGCGCCCAGTAGCGTCACGTTGTCGATGACCATGTCATTGTTGAAGCAAGCGGCGGCAAGCGCCACCGGCCCGCCTTCGCTGTGAGCTTCCAGATCCAGCCGGGTGAGGCCGGCCGCGCGCAGCTGCGACATGAACTGGGCGAGCTGGTTTCCGCTGTCGGAAATGTTTTGGGTCCAGTCGTAGTCGAAGCCCAGCACCGCGTCGTAACCGCCGGCAATCCTGAGGTTTTCGACCGTGCAGGTCGCGGCGCCAAGGTCGGCCAGGGTGCAGTTGTTTCCATAGGCGCCCTCCACCGAGCTGGCCATGCCGTGCACCAGCAGCAGGTACTTTTTGTTCGGGTCGAGCGGACCGACGTTGTCCACCCAGTTTTGTCCGTTCCAGCTCTTGCCGCCGGGATTGGGCAGGGGTGCGCTGTCGATCAATGGGGCCAGGTTGGCCGAAGCGACATCGATGCTGCGCGTGACCGGCCACGATTGCACAGCGGGAATGGGCACCGTCACGCAAATGCTGTTGCTGCTGCTGCAATTGATCGGTACCGGCCCCACAAAAATATCGTCGTCGATGATGTCGGCGATCGGCGCCGACCCCGCGTAACCGGCCGGCAGCGTGCTGCCGTAGCGAAGAGTGAACTGCAAATCCTGACCGGGGTGGGTGCCCAGGAACGGCTGACTGGTGGCGAACGAGAGCGACAGCGCCGTGCCGATCGATTTGACGAACCCGGATGGCGGCTCCTTGTTCATATTGGAGAGCAGGGACAAGGTGACGAGCTGGTCGGCGGCCAGCGCGCCCGGCGGGATCGTCACGCTGCTGCCGTTGCCGGACAGATTGACGGTGCCGCCGGCGGCGGCATTGATCAGCTTGCTGCCGGTCTCCAGCTGCGTCGAGCGGGCCGCCGACAGCGATGTCACCTGTTGCGCCGCGAAGCCCGCTGGCGCGGCGCCGGCGTTGTTGACGACCGTGGCCGAGACCGGCACTTTGCCGAGAGCGTTCATCAGCCACAGCGTCAGCGTGCCGTCGGGGCGCAGCCAGACCACATCGGAGCGGCCATCGCCGTTGAAATCGCCCGCGGCATACAACTGCCAGTCGGGCGAGGCGTTGTCGAAGATATATTGGGTGACCCTGGCGGTAAGCGTACTGGATGTGCAGGAGGCGTTCGGGTCGTCCGGATTGGCCGTCGGTGCGGGCAGATTCAAGCCGCTTGCATCGATCTGCAGCATCGAGATTTGCCCGGAGTCGGGATTGCGCAGCAGGATCTCGCCGAGGTGGTTGCCGGTGAAATCCCCCAGCTTCAGCGCGTTGAAACCGAAGGGAAGGGAGCCCGCAGAAATATTGGCGCAGGTGCGGTTGGCGGTCGCCATCAGCAAACGGATCTGCCGGTCCGGGCTGAGGTAGATCATGTCGGCGGCGCCGTCGCCGTTCAGGTCCACGGCGCCGAGCAACTGCCAACTCAGCGGCGCGCCGCCGCGCTTGCGCACCTGCGTTACGCTGCTGCCGTTGGTGAACCAGATATAGGACACGCCGGTGTCGGGCGAGTCGCTCACCACATAGCGCCACACCAGATCGGCAAAGCCGTCGCCGTCCAGATCGCCCACTGCCTGCACATCCCAGGTGCGCTTGACGCTGCGCAACAGGACGTCGCCGGCTGGAACAAAGTCGGTCCAGATGTGCACATCGCCGCTGGCGCCTTGTGTGAGGTCCTGGTAGGCGAGGTCGGGCTTGCCGTTGCCGTTGAAATCGGCGATACCGAGCAGCCGAAAATTGACGCCGGGATCGTTGAGCGCGGTAAATTGAAATTGATTGTTGACCAGGCTGGCGCTGCGCAACTGGCCGCTTGCGGAGCGGACGACAATTTCGCTCTTGCCGTCGCCGCTGAGGTCCACGACCGCCCCCGCCGCACCTCCGGCGTACGCGGTGATCGACAACGCAAGTGCGAACAGCCCCCTAGCCAGCATGCGCCCCCCAATTGATGGATGTCCATCCCAGCGCATTAACGACCTATCGTTCTTTTGTACGCCTATTGAGCGTTGGCCGCAAGAATTCTTGCGGGCCCGTCGGCGTCGTAACGGTGTTTACAGCTCATTACATTTTTCGCTTGAACTCATCGGCGTGGCAACCGTCTTATCGGTGCAGTGAGTGAGTGACCGGGGCGGGCGCTGTCGGTGTCGGATGTTGCGACGGCGCCCGCCATTACCGGCCTGGTCGCGGATCGAAGGTGCAAGGGGAATATTGGCGTGCGCTGACCTGTTAGCGTGCCGGTCGCGGCTTTTCCGCGATAATGCAGCCCACTGTTTCAGCCGCCAAGGTCCCGCCATGAACAAGTTGACGAAGTTTCTTCCCCCGCTGGTATTGCTGGTGGCCGTCGCTGCTGCGTTGACCGCTGTCGGCGCCGGACTGGGATTCCGCTTCGGCTGGTGGCCGCTGCGCGCCGGCATCGACGCCATTCGCATCGTGTTCTGGGTCGCCCTCGGCTGCGGCGTGGCCGCCGTCCTGGTCGTGGCGTTGCTGGCTTTCACGACGCGCGCCCGCCGCGGTCTGGCGATGTGTGCGACGGGGTTGGCCGTCGCGGCGGTTACGGCGTGGATCCCGTTCGATCTTCGCGCCACGGCGAGCGCCTTGCCGCCGATCCACGATATCAGCACCGATCTCGCCGATCCCCCGCAATTCGTGCGGGTGGCGGCATTGCGTAAAACCGGCGATCATCCGGTGGCATACGATGGCGACAAGGTCGCGGCGCAACAGCAGAAGGCCTATCCGGATATCGTGCCGGTGCTGATGAAGGCTCCCCCCGACAAGGTATTTGCCGCCGCGCAAGCCGCGCTGGGCGCGATGGGTTTGGAACTCGACGACGCCGATGCGGGCCAGGGACGGCTGGAAGCCACCGAGACCTCGTTGCTGTTCGGCTTCAAGGACGATGTGGTGGTTCGCATCGCGGCAACCGCGGAGGGTAGCAAGATCGATGTGCGCTCCAAATCGCGCATCGGCGGCCACGACATCGGCATGAATGCCAAGCGTGTGCGCACCTTCGTGGCAAAACTGAAATCGCAACTCGGTTGAAAAGCCGGACCTCGATGCGCCTGCCGGCGGCGGACTAAGGCTGGACTACGCTGAAGCCGACCGGCGCCTTGCCGGCGTTGGCGATCACCGTTGGTGGTACGCCGTTGGCTTTCATCAGCCAGACGGTGAGCGTGCCGTCCGCTTGCTTCCAGACGATGTCGGCGACGCCATCGCCGTTGAGATCCCCGCTCGCCCAGAAGACCCAGGTCGAATTGACGCTGGGGAGCGTGGTGGTGATGCTGGGTATGGTCAGCTGGGTACCGGTACAGGCGGCGTTGTAATCGTCCGGCGCGCTGGCGTAAGCGGGCAGAGCGATGCCGGAGGCGTTGAGCGAAAGCAGCTGCACGGCATTGGTGGCGGTGTTCCTCATCAGGATGTCGCCGCGCTGTGCACCGGTGAAGTCGGACAGCTTGACGGCGGCGAAACCGGCCGGCAAAGCTCCCGCCGAAAGGTTGGCGCAGGTGCGGTTGGCAGTCGCCACCAGCGCGCGCAGTGCGTTGTTGGGGCCCACGTAGAGGATGTCGGCGGCGCCGTCGCCGTTGATGTCCTGTGCGCCGATCAGGGTCCACGACAGCGGCGCGCCGCCGCGCTTCCTGACCATCGAAATGCCGCTGCCGCTGCTGAACCAGATATACGCTACACCCGTATCGTTGGCGTTGCCGTCGTTGCCGGTGTAGCGGAACAGGAAGTCGCCGTAGCCGTCGCCGTCAAGGTCGCCCAGCGCCTGCACCACCCAGGGAAATTTCACCGCGCGCAGGAAGATGTCGGACCCCTGCATAAAATCGGGCCACACGAACACTTCCCCGCTGTCGGCACTGGCGACGACGTTTTGGTAGGCGAGCGCGGAGCGTCCATTGCCGACGAAATCGGCGACGCCGAGCAGACGATACGCGGGGCCCGGATCGGCGATGGCGGTGAACTGGAAGGCATTGCCGACCAGGCGTGCGGCCTGCAATTGCGCGGCGTCGTTGCGGATCAGGATTTCGCTCTTGCCGTCGCCTTCGAGGTCGATACCGCCCAGCTTGGCCCACGCGATCGGCGAACCGATCGTCACGGTCGCCGTCATGTCGGTGCCGGTAGCGGTGCCGACGCCGACCCCACCGGCCGGGGTGCTGAGTTTCACGTAGAAGCTGCGCGAATTCGTCGCGGCATTGTTCTTGACGGTGATGGTGATGAGTTTTTCCGCAGTGTCGCCGCTGGTCCAGGTGAGGGTGCCGCTGGTGGCGGCGTAGTCGGTGCCTGCGACCGCCGTACCGTTGCCGGTGGCGTAATTGACGCCGACCACGCCGGTGGAGCCGACGTGACGAGCGACGCGCAATTGCACGGTGCCGGCGCTGCGAACGGTCGCGTAACTGGTGGAAGGCAGGAAGCGCACCACCCCGACGCTGGCGACCGGGGCGAGCGATGCGCGGAAATTGGCGACCGTCTCGCGGGTATCGTTCAACACCTGGAATTCACGGGAGGTGGCGGCGGCGCCGATCGGAGCGGGCGTTGCCGCGGCGTAATAAGCCTGGTTGTTGAAGCTCAAGGCCGGGTTGGAGAAATACGGGATGCGCAGGCATTCACCGCCGAATCTCGCCTTGCATTGGTCGTTGTAGGCCATCACGGTGCGAAAGCGATTGGCGACATCCACATAGCCGTGTGCGTAGCCGATGGCGGTGGCGAGGCCGCTGCTTTCCGCCGTGACGACCGTGGTAGTCGCGGAGTCGGCCACATACGGGTCGTGCTGCAGGCCCATGTTGTGGCCCATCTCGTGGGCAAACGAATACAGGTTGCCGGCGGTGCAGGAAGGCGACGAGACCACGCTGTAGGCATACGGTGCGAAGTTCGACGACTCGGTTGTCATCGCGTTGCTGAGGCCGCAAATTTCGGGGTAGACACCCCACAGGCTGA
>CAZCKI010000165.1:0-934 GCA_964498815.1 uncultured Burkholderiales bacterium | reverse complement strand
TGGCCACGTCGGCAGCGTACAGGTCGCGCAGCGCCGGGGCATCGTCGAGGAATCCGTCGCCGGCCGCCGTCAGGCGCTGCAGGTCGGTGGCGATATTGGTTTCGGAGTAGGCGACCTCGCCTTTGTAGACCAGGCGCACGCGCTGGGTCACGCCGGAGTTGGCGTAGATCACATTGGTGAGCGCAATCTGCGCGTCGACGTTGGCGTTCATTTGCGCCGTGCCGCCGTTGGCGAGCCGAGCGGCCGGTGTGTACAGCACCATCACGTCGATGCCGGCGCCGGTGTCGGTGGCGACCGAGGGACTGGCCGGGCCGGCGACGGCGCTCGCCGAAACGGCGGCTTTCGGATACTGCGACGCCGCGGCTACCGCCGCCGCGGGAGGATGATCGGGCAATTCGCTGCCGCCGAGTTCGCGCGCCACGTAGCCGGCGCCGCCACTGCCGTAGGCGACCAGCCTGGCGAGATGGGTTGCGGCGTTGAACGAAACCACGCCGCCGTTATTCACCAGCACGACGGTGCTGGCGGGCAAATCGACCACGCGGCCGGTGTAGACGATGCCGCCGCCGGCGGTGTTCGCCATGGCGGTGAGTTCCACCAGCAGGCTGGCGTCGTCAAAAAACGGCAAGCGCAGGCGATACACGCCCGCGCCGGAGGACAGCGCAGTCTGAGCATTGGCAAGTGCGGCAAAGTCGATGTCGACGGCCCGCTCGCGCAATGCCGGCATGCCGGGGGCAGGGGCGCCATCGCCGCCGGCCGCAATGCGCGCCGGCGCCGCGCGCAGCACCACCGGCGCGGCGGAGTCTGCAGCGGCAATGGCGATGCCGGGTTGGGCGTGCGCCAACGCCGCCAGCAACAGCAGGGTGGTCAGGGTACTCACGCTTCCGTTTGTAAAGATGCAAAAACGCATATTTTCCCGGTCAACCCAGTCTCGTTT
>CAZCKI010000164.1:0-7415 GCA_964498815.1 uncultured Burkholderiales bacterium | reverse complement strand
GCAGGTTGCAAACGATGATCACGTACATCATCCAGCCTTCGGTGGCGAGGCCGTAGGCGAGAAAGGCAAAGGTGGCGCTGCCGAGGCCAACCAGCGAAAGGCGCACTTCGCCGAAGAACTTCATCAGCTTGGCCAGCAGCGCGGCCTGCACCACGGCGGCGGTCAGCCCGACGAAAAACAGGGCGATGCCGTTCTCGCGCGGACCCCAGCCGAACTTGAAGTGCGTGTACAGCACCCAGATCGTCTGCAGCAGGAATTGCGCAAAAGTGGAAAGCGCAAACACGACGATCAGGCCGCCGATGTCGCGACGGGTAAAGAGGCGCGTGAGCGAGGAAAACGGATTGGCCTTGGCGAGTACAAAAGTGCCGCGCTTTTCGTCGGTCAAGGACTCGGGCACCACCAGGAAACCGAACAGCGCGTTCAGCGCGCAGAGGCCCGCTCCCACGTAAAACGGCAAATGGAAATTGACGCTGCCAAGCAGGCCGCCCAACATCGGTCCGCAGATGAAGCCGAGGCCGAACGCCGCGCCGATCTTGCCGAAGGTCTTGGCTCTATCCTCCGGCGAGGAAATGTCCGAAGCGTAGGCCGACGCGGTCGACATGGACGCCGAACAAGCGCCGCCGATGAAACGGCCGAGGAACAGCCAGTACAAGGTCGGCGCCCAGGCGGTCACCAGGAAATTGACCGCCATGCCGGCGCTGGAAAAAATCAGCACGGGCTTGCGGCCGATCTTGTCCGACAGCGCGCCCAGCAAGGGCATGCACAGGAACTGCATCAGGCCGAACACCGCCGCCAGAATGCCGTACCAGCGCGCCTGTCCGTCCGGCGAGGTCACGAATTCGCCGACCAGCAGGGGCAATACCGGCACCGCGAGACCGATGCCGAGCATGTCGAGGAACACCACGGCCAACACGAAACGAAAGCCGGCCTTGCGCTTGTGCTCGCGTTCGGCGTCCGTCATGGTCGCGGCACCCTTATTTTGCAAAATTCTTCTCCCACACCTTGGCTACCACCGGATGCTGCTCGGTCAGGATGATCGCGGCGTCGATCTTCGGACAGTTTTCCTTCACCCATTTACGGCCCACCCACCACCTGGCGATCATGGCGAGATACATGTCCAGCGCGCTCATCTCTTTGCCCAGCAAATAGGGCGAAGGCTGCAATTCCGTTTCGATCTGTTGCCAGAAGGCTTTCAGGCTCACACTGGTTTTCTCGCGAAAGGCCTTTTGCGCATCCTCGCCTTCCACCCATTTCGCCGGGAAATCGCGAAATGGCGCCAACGCGTACATATTGGCCGGCACAAAGACCATCCAGCGATAGAACTGCGCGCGGGCCGCCGCATCCTGCGGCACCAAATGCGGTAGGCGTTCGCAAAGCCAGAGAAGGATGGCGGCGCTTTCGGTCATCACGTTGCCGTCGTCCAGCACCAGGGTCGGCACCTGTTTCAACGGGTTCACCTTGCCCAGATCCGGGTGATGGGAAAACGGCTCCCAGGTAACCGCTTCGACGTATTCGTATTCCAGTCCGGCCATTTGCAGCATGGCCTCGACTACGGTCGAACCGCAGCCCTTGCATCCGTACAGTTTCATCAATCAATCCGGTAGTTGGGGGCTTCCTTGGTGATCTGCACGTCGTGCACATGCGATTCGCGAATGCCGGCGGAGGTGATCTCGACGAACTGCGCCTTGCTGTGCACATCGGCGATCGATTTGCAGCCGAGGTAGCCCATGCTGGCGCGCAAGCCGCCGGTGAGTTGGTGCACGACGCTGACCATGCTGCCCTTGTACGGCACGCGGCCCTCCACGCCTTCCGGCACGAACTTGTCGGCGTTGTTCTGCGGGTCCTGGAAATAGCGGTCGCTGGAGCCCTTTTGCATGGCGCCCACCGAACCCATGCCGCGATAACTTTTGTACGAGCGACCCTGGAATAACTCGGTTTCGCCCGGCGCTTCCTCGGTGCCGGCGAACATGCCGCCCAGCATCACGGTCGATGCTCCGGCGGCCAGCGCCTTGGCCATGTCGCCGGAAAAACGGATGCCGCCGTCGGCGATGCAGGGAATGCCGCGCTTGGCCAGCGCTTCCGACACATCGACGATGGCGGTGATCTGCGGCACTCCGACACCGGCGACGATGCGAGTGGTGCAGATCGAGCCCGGGCCGATACCCACCTTGATGCAATCGGCGCCGTGATCGACCAGCGCCAAGGCGCCGGATGCGGTCGCGACATTGCCGCCGATCACTTCTACTTTCGGGAAATGCTTTTTCACCCACTTGACGCGATTCAAGACGTTCTTCGAGTGGCCGTGCGCGGTATCCACCACCAATACATCGACCCCGGCCTCGACCAGCAGGGCCACGCGTTCGTCGGTGCCCTCGGCGATGCCGACTGCCGCACCCACCCGCAAGCGGCCCATATCGTCCTTGCAGGCGAACGGATGCTCGCTCGACTTCAACACGTCCTTCACAGTGATAAGGCCGCGCAACTCGAAGGACTTGTTCACCACCAGCACGCGTTCCAGGCGGTGCTGGTGCATCAGCTTCAGGGCCTCGTCGCGGGTGGCGCCTTCTTTCACCGTAATCAGCTTCGATTTCGGCGTCATGATGTTCTTGACCGGCTGGTCGAGCTTGGTTTCGAAGCGCAGGTCGCGGTTGGTGACGATGCCGACCACTTTCTTGCCTTCCAGCACGGGGAGACCGGAAATATGGTGTTTCTTGGTGAGTGCGATCACATCGCGCACGCTCATGCCCGGCGTGATCGTGACCGGGTCCTTCACCACGCCCGATTCGAAGCGCTTCACTTTCGACACTTCGAAGGCCTGCGCCTTGGCGCTCATGTTTTTGTGAACGATGCCGAGCCCGCCTTCCTGTGCCAGCGCAATCGCCAGGCGCGACTCGGTGACGGTGTCCATCGCCGCCGACAGCAGCGGAATGTTGAGCAGGATCTTGGGAGTGAGACGGGTGACGAGCGAGACGTCGCGAGGGAGGACTTCGGAGTGCGCGGGGACCAGCAACACGTCGTCGAAGGTCAGGGCTTTTTTGAGAATTCGCATTCTTGACTCCGACAAAAAACGGATTATACGCGAGTCGAATCGGCATTCTTTGCTACGGTTTCCGCCGCTGCGGCGCTGCCAAACCACCCCTCATCGACACTGTATTTTGGTTGACTAGCCCGCCATTTACGGCTACTTTAATGAAATTGAGCGAAGTTTGGTGTCTAACTCCTTGACCAGTAAAGTAGTTTTGACGAAGATCGGGTTCGATATCAGCGCTTGCAACTGGCGTGACTGGTGGTAGCATGAAGCTGCAGCATGGTTGCTTGATTTTGTGTCTCTGTGCCCTGCCCGCTTGCACTTGGCAATGGGCGCCGGAACCCAGGCCTCCGATACTGCCGGCAGTCGCGCCGAAACCGACCGCGCTCAGCGCGGAAGCGGCAAGCGTGCTGCAAGCAGCCGAACAAAGCGTCATCGACGCGCGCGCCAAGCAGGCGTTGTGGAGCGTGGCCGTGATGCAACTGGAACTCGCGCGTGCAGCCGCGCGCGAATTCGACAGCGAAGCAACGCTCCATCACGCGCGCGAGGCGATTGCCTTGTGTGCGCTGAGCGTGCAGCAAATGTCTGCGCCACCAGTGAAGTGGTGAGACCTGGGGGATGGGCGCTTGTCCCAACTCAACTTGATAGCGGGGGATGGAAAATGATGTTGAAATCGCCGATACAGTTGTTCATTGCGCTGGCCGTGCTGCTGGCCGCAAGCGTGGTAGCCGCGCAGGTTTACAAATGGGTAGACAAGGACGGCAAGGTCCAGTTCACCGATACCCCGCCGCCGCCCAGCGCGACCAAGGAAGACCCGAAGAAAATCAATGTCAAGCCCGCCAACGGTTCCACGCCGGGCGCCGCGCCGAAAAAGCTGGCCGACGCCAACAAGGATTTCGAAAAGCGCCGCACCGAAGCCGCCACCAAGTCCAAAAAAGACGATGAGAAAAAAGGCGACGACGACAGGAATGCCGAAGCCTGCAACGACGCGAAGAGCAATCTCGCCGAATTGCAAACCGGGCGGGCGATGAGCAGGACCAGCGCCAAGGGCGAACGGTCGATCATGAGCGACGAAGACCGCGCCGCCGAAATCGCCAAGATGCAGGACATTGTTTCCAAAGCCTGCAAGGGTTAGGGCCTGTTCACATTAAAATCATGTGCACGTTACCCCCAGAAAGTTCGCAGGCAAGGCGTAGCGAGGAAGCGCTGCCCGCAGCACCGCGACGAGCTGCAACGCAGCATGCGGACTTTCTGGGGGATAACCCTCCGGGGCGGGGTGTGGAAGGGCGCATGGCGGCGTTGCGGCCACCTTGTTTGGATCAACCAAACCGCGGTGTCCGCGCCTTGCCCTGCACCCTTCCACACCCCGCCGTGCGCATGATTTTAATGTGAACAGGCCCTAAGCCGGCACACGTGACAATCGCTCGATGCCAGCCCGACCGTACCGCCATTCCAGAATAGCTTCGGCGGTCGTCGTCCTGGCGTTGCCGGCGATGACCGGCGCGGTGACGCTGAGTGAAGCGGAAACGCGCTCCTACCTCGGTTCACCGCTCTATTTGCGGATACCGGTCAACGCCGGCGCCGACGAAGTCGTCGATGCCGGCTGCTTTGCGGTGATCGGTGAGCGCAACCTCGCCACCACCGCGGCCGACTACCAGCTCACCCTGGTGGAAACGCGCGCCGGCCGCCATCTGCAAGTGCGCGGCAACGCCGCTACCAACGAGCCGGTGATCAAACTCAATGTACGCATCGGCTGCGACGAAGCCACCCGCAGCGTCCGCGAATTCATCGTGTTGCTCGACCCCGCACCGAACGTCACGCCCCCCACGGTCGGCAGCGCGGTCAGCGCCGCTGACCCCGCGACCGGCGCCATGCGCCCCAGCGAGGGCCGCTGGCGGGTGGGTGGCAACGATACGATGGCGGCCATCGCCAGGGGCATCTATCCCAAATTGCCGGCGATGCAGCAGCAATACATCGCCGCGCTGAAGCGGCTCAACCCGGCCATCTCGCAGCTCGACGACAGCGCGGCGCTGCCGGCCGACAACCCGCTGGTGCTGCCCGATCTGAAAGCGCTCTCCATCCTGTCGCTGCCGCACGTTGCCAAGCCCGTGAAGGACCCCGGGCCCGCGGCGGCTCCGACCAAAGCTGCGGCGCCGCCACCCGCCGTCGATTCGAACCCCGCCGCTCCCGCACCCAAAGCCCCCGCTCCTGCGCCTGCGGCACCGCGCGCAAAGGCATCGGCCGCCAAACCGACGACCAAGGCCCCTGCCGAGCCAAAAACGGACGCCCCAATTCCGGCACCGGATAAGTCACCTGCCGCCAAAGCGCCGGCCGCTATCGCGCCGGCGAAGCCGGCACAGCCTCCCGCCAAGCCGCGCGACGATGGATTTCACCTGCGCCTGTCCGGTGCCGAAATCGACCTGAGCCGGACCAGGGGCGTCACCGAACAGCAGCGCAACCTGTTGCGGGAAAAGCAGTTGATCCTCGACGCCGACGATCAGGTTGCGGCCTTGCTCTCGCTCAAGAACACGGTGAAGCAACTGGAAACCCGCCTCAACGAAATGCAGTTGAAGCTGTCGGCAAGCACGCAATTGTCGATGAAGCCTGCCGCGCCGCCGCCGGCGGTTCCCGCAGCCGTGCCGGTGCCGGCAGCGAAGACGCCTGTCGCCGCAGCGCCCCCTGCCGCAGAAGTGGTGCTTGCCAAACCGGCAGCGGTGACCAAGGCGCCCGCGACACCCACCGCTGCAAGTCCGACGCCCGAGGTGGCGATCGCCCCTAAACTAGCGCCGGTCGCCCCGACGGCGCCACCTGCCCCTGCCGAGCCGGTCAAGGCGAAAGCAGCGACGCCTGCCAGCCGGACCACCGCCAACGACGATGCCTTTGCGTTCGACTCTCCCTGGGTGTTGGGTGGTGGGGCCATCGTGTTGTTGCTGGGCGGCGGCTGGTTGGTCTGGCGCAGGAGTCAATCGCGCGTGTATAGCGGACCGCTGCCGCCCGATGCGATGCCGGTCGCACCTCCGCCATCCGCCGAAACGGACGTGGAAGAGGCCTTTTCCGATTGGGCCGCCGCGCCGGTGGCGCCGACTGAAGCCGCACAACCCGAGCACATGTCCGAATTGGTGGACGCCACACCGATCGCGCCCGCGACACCTGCCGAAGATCTGCCGCCGGACATGGCGGCGGCATCGATCGACGAAATATTCGAGCTCGATCAGCCCCTTGCGCCGCAGACGATCGCACCATCCGCTACCGCAGCCTCTGCGCTGGACTATGCGTCGGCGGCATCGCTCGACATGGAGCTCCCCGCCGCCGAGTCTCCCTACGAAAAGACCATGAAGTTCGATCGGCCGCTGTTGGCCGCGACCCCCGTCGAAGACAGCACGGAGCGCTTCGAAGTCGACGCCGGCACCGCCACCAACGTCGACTTCCTGGTGGACCTCGATGAAAAACCCGCCGAGGACCGCGTGCGCAGGCTGCAATACATGTACGAACGCTATCCGGAATTGGCCACCGGCACCGTCGCCATCAACGATGCCGACACCGTCATCAACGCGGCGCGTCTTTACTACGAAGACAACCACGATCCGAATGCACAGGGCAAGGCCGAGGAGTTGCTGGCCTTTGCCGTCGAGGAACGGCCGCAGGAAATGCGCTATTGGCTGGCGCAATTCGAAGTGTTGCGGCTGGAACGAAAGGCCGCCGAATTTTCCACACTTGCGGCGAAATTCCAGATGCTGTACGGCCATCTCGACTATTGGCCCAAGGTGCGGCATATCGGCCACGAGCTCGATCCGGCCAATCCGCTATTCGCCGCCGCCGAGCGCACCGCGCTGGCCGGCGAACCGTTCGACCCGATCGGCGAGAACTGGCTGAACGCACCGACCGACTTCGCCTCCGATGCCTTGGCGACCGATTTGCGCGCGGCGCTGTTCCGGCAGCACAGCGTAAGCCGCTTCGATTTCGAGGCGATCAACGATCGCCTGCTGGCCTAGCCGAAATATGCAAACCGTCGACTTCGATCCCCTCTCCGCCGCAGACCCGGCGCGCCCGCTGGTGGCGCAAACGCGCGAGCAGCGCGCCGCCGTGATCGGCACCATCAAGGCGTTTGCCGAGGCGCCGGCGCCGATCGGCGCCTCGTACATTCGCGACCTGATCGCGTTCGAGAACAAATATCACGGTAGCGTACAAAGCGACAAGAAGTGGTTCTTCGCCCATTCGGCCAGCGTCGAGGGTGTGCAATTCGCCCGCGACATGTTCGTGCTGCATAGTTTTGCCGCACGCACCCTGCAACGGCTGGTGGACCGGCGCGGCGAATGGTCGCAGAGCGACGGCGATCCCTTGCTGCAGCAGGTCGTCACCTACGCGCTCTACCATCACGGCGCTGCCA
>CAZCKI010000163.1:421-7475 GCA_964498815.1 uncultured Burkholderiales bacterium | reverse complement strand
CACCGGCTGATCCTTGCCGAGCATCTCGCCGGAGGCAATGCGGAACAGGAGGGAATAACCGATTTGACCGGCGGCACCGGTGACGGCGACGCGCTTGGGCTGTTTCATGGAAGGACTCCGAGGTGGGTATGAGGTAGATGCGAGGTAAGTGCGAATTGGAATTGTCAGGCAATTATACAAAAACCGATGTTGCGGTGCATCAAGACTGCTGCATTTCGTAGTCGTCAGAAATGTGGCCAACAAGTCTTGTTGCGCCGTCCTTCAATATTCGTCATTCCCGCGAAGGCGGGAACCCAGTGTCGTTCGACGAAAGTCACTGGGTCCCCGCTTTCGCGAGGACGACGTTTATCAAGCAACATCACACTAAAGAATGTCGCCCAGGTTCTTGACTGCCGACTGAGTTTCTCCGTTCAGCCGGTCGTATGGCTGGCGCTGGCTTTGAACCCTGCCTCCGCGAGCTTGCATGTGGCCAACAAGTCTTGTTGCGCCGTCCTTCAATATTCGTCATTCCCGCGAAGGCGGGAACCCAGTGTCGTTCGACGAAAGTCACTGGGTCCCCGCTTTCGCGAGGACGACGTTTATCAAGCAACATCACACTGAAGAATGTCGCCCAGGTTCTTGACTGCCGACTGAGTTTCTCCGTTCAGCCGGATGTATGGCTCGCGCTGGCCTTGAAGCCTGCCTCCGCCAGCTTGCCGATGATCTCCGCTACGTGGGCGGCATCGCGAGTTTTCAGCACGAAATCGACTTCGGCCGATTGCACCGGCAGGTTGGTGAAGGCCCGCTGGTGGTGGACTTCCTCGATATTGGCGTTGGCCTCGCCGATGACGGTGGTGATGCGGGCCAGCGCACCGGGCAGGTCGCGCAACTCGACGCGCAAGCGCGACAGGCGGCCGGAGCGCACCATGCCGCGCTGGATGATCTCGGCTAGCGTCAGCGGATCGATATTGCCGCCGCACAGTACCAGGCCGACCTTTTTGCCGGCAAAGCGCGCGCGGTGTTTCATCAACGCGGCCAGCGATGCGGCACCGGCGCCCTCCACCACCGTTTTCTCGATTTCCAGCAACAGGACGATGGCTTCCTCGATTTCACCTTCGTCGACCAGCAGGATTTCCGATACCAGCTTTTCGACGATGGCGCGGGTCAGCGCGCCGGGTTCCTTCACCGCGATGCCCTCGGCGATGGTGCTGGCACCGAACTGCGCGGGTACGCCGCGCAGCGCGGCATACATGGAAGGAAAGCGCGTGGTTTCCACGCCGACGATGTCGATCGCGGGCTTGATCGCGCGGGCCGCCGTCGCCATGCCGGCGATCAGCCCGCCGCCGCCGATGGCGATGCACAGGCAATCGAGGTCCGGGTGCGCTTCGAGCATTTCCAGTGCGATGGTGCCCTGCCCGGCGATGACGCGCTCGTCGTCGTAGGGATGCACGAAGGTAAGGCTGCGGTCCGTCGCCATTTGCAACGCCATTGCCTTGGCTTCGTCGAAGGTATCGCCGTGCAGTACCACTTCGGCGCCGTGCTTGCGCGTCATCTCCACCTTGACGTTGGGTGTGTGGCGCGGCATCACGATCACGCTGGGAATGCCTAGGCGGGTGGCGTGGTGAGCCACACCCTGCGCGTGGTTGCCGGCGCTGGCGGCGATGACGCCCTTGGCCCGTTGCGCGGCGTCCAGCGACACAAGCTTGTTGAGCGCGCCGCGCTCCTTGAAGCTCGCCGTGAACTGGTGATTCTCGAATTTAAGGAACACCTCGGCGCCGGTGATCTCCGACAGCGTGCGCGAGTGCGGGCAGGGCGTATTAACGATGTGGCCGCGCAGCACCTTTTGTGCGGCAAGAATCGAATCGAGGTTGATCATGACAGGAACGGAAAATCGACTTGCGGCGCTTTGCCCGACAGCAGGTCCGCCAGGGCCTGCGCCGACCCGCAGGCCTGGGTCCAGCCGAGGGTGCCGTGGCCGGTGTTGAGATACAGGTTGGGATATTTCATCCTGCCGATCAGAGGCCGGTTGGAAGGTGTCGCCGGGCGCAGGCCGGCCCAGAACTCGGCGTGATCAAAGTCGGCCGCATCGGCAAACAGTGCGCGCGTGCGTTTCACCAACGCCTGGCAGCGGGTCGCGTTGATCGACGTATCGTAGCCGTTCAATTCGGCGGTGCCGGCCACCCGCAGGCGCTCGCCGAAGCGCGAATAGACGATCTTGAATTCCTCGTCGAGCATGCTGAGTTGCGGCGCGCCCTGGCGGCCCGCGGTGGAGGCCGTGAACGAATAGCCCTTGACCGGATAGACGGGAATGGAAATGCCGGCCGCCTTCAGCAGCAAGGGGCTGTAGGAACCGAGCGAAACAATGTAGGCATCGGCGCTCTCGGTGCCGGACGACAGACGCACCGAAGCGATCTTGCCGGCTTCGACCTGCAGCGCTTCAATCGAGGTCGAATAGCGGAACACGACGCCGGCGCGCACGCAGTGTTCGGCCAGTTGGCGGGTGAATTCGTGAGCGTCACCCGATTCGTCGGTCGAGCAATAGGTGGCGCCGACCAGCCGCTCGCGGCTGGCGGCCAGCGCCGGTTCGCGCGCGATCGCCTCGTCTGCGGTGATCACCTGCCGCTCGGCGCCGAATTCGCGGATCGCCTCGGCGCCGTGGATGGCCTCGGCAAATTCCGCCTCGTCGGTATAAAAGTGCAGGATGCCCTGGGTCATCTGGTGATTGTCGATGGCGACCGAGGAGCGCAGTGCGCCAAGGCACTGGCGGCTGTATTCGGCGAGCTTGAGGATCTTGTCGGTATTGAAGTGGGTGCGTGCCGCCGTACACTCGCGCAGAAACGACAAGGCCCAGCGCCATTGGGCAGGGTCGGCGCGCAGACGGAACAGCAGCGGCGCATCCTCCTGGCCCAGCCATTTCAGCACCCTCCACGGCGCTCCCGGATTGGCCCAGGGCTCGCCGTGCGACGCCGAGATCTGCCCACCGTTGGCAAAGCTGGTTTCCAGGCCCGCACCGGGCTGGCGGTCGATCACGGTGACCTGGTGGCCGGCCTGGGCGAGGTACCACGCCGAAGTCACGCCGACGACTCCGGCTCCCAAGACAATAACCTTCATTTTTCGCGTTTCTCCAGAGCGGTCCGGCAGGAAGCCAAGCCCGATTTTAGGCTACCATTGGCTCTCGGCACAAAACGATAAGTATGAAAATGTCCTCGCGGCTCCTGGATTACGTTCAGAAAGCGACTGAGTTTGATCCCGCGGGCACCCTGCTGCCCTTCAACATCGGCATGGCGCGCGTCGGCTGGTTGAAGCCTTCGTTTGCCGAGGAGTTGAATACCTGGCCGGAATTGTTCTCGGTACGCCCACGCGGCGTCGGCGTGATGGGCGACTACGAGACCGCCGATCAGCGCAGCCTCGCCATCGGCGAAGCGGTGGAAGGATTGGCCAGCGCCGGCTATATTCAGGGCTGGCGCAACGAGCAGGTCGACGTGCTGGAACATTTCGGCGCGCTGCCCTCGTTTCATATCGAACGTGCGGCGACGCGATATTTCGGCATCACTGTGTACGGCGTGCATCTCAACGGCCTCACCGTGCGCGACAGCCAGCCTAGCATGTGGCTGGCGCGGCGCTCGGGCAGCAAGGCGATCGATCCGGCCAAGCTCGACAACCTGGCGGCGGGCCGCGTTTCACGCGGGCAGACGCCCGCCACCACCCTGATCAAGGAAGCCTTCGAGGAGGCGGGACTGCCGGAAGCGCTGGCGAAGCAGGCCAAGAGCGCCGGCGCCACGCACACCTGCCACGAAGTGCCGGAAGGCTTGCACGACGAAATCGTGTTCGTGCACGACTTGATCCTGGCGGCGGATTTTACGCCGACCAACCAGGACGGCGAAGTGTCCGAATTCGCCTGCCAGCCGATCGGCAATGTCATTCAGATGCTCGACGACGCGCCGGAGCAATTCACTACCGATGCGGCGCTGGTGATCGTCGATTGCCTGATCCGGCGCGGCTATCTCACGCCGGCCCGCAAGGATTTTGTCGAACTGATGCGTGCGTTGCGGGTGCGCTAGTGGCGCGATGCGGTTGAGCGCTCGTTGAGCAGTTTTGCGCTCCTGCTGGTACTGGTGGCCGCCGTCAGTCACGCGACCTGGAATTATTTCCTGAAAAAAAGCGGCGGCGGGCTGGGCCTGCTGACCTTGTCCGCGATGCTGGCGGCGCTGTGGCTTGCGCCCATCGCGTTCTGGATCGCGCTGCATGGCAGCGGATTCCAGTGGACCTTTCTCGCCATGATGGTCGGCAGCGGCTTGATTCATACCGCGTACTTCCTGTTGCTGGACCGCGCCTATCGTTCCGGCGGCGATCTCTCGGTGGTGTACCCGCTGGCGCGGGCGACCGGACCGCTACTGACCATCGTTGCGGCGACCTGGCTGCTGCACGAACGCATGTCCGTCATCGCGGTCTGCGGCGCGGTGCTGATCGGCATCTCGGCCTTCGTGCTCACCGGCAATCCGGCCAAGCTGAAGTCGGCCGAGGCGCGTCGCGGCATCGGCTTTGCCTTGCTGACCGGCCTCACCATCGCCGCTTACACGCTGTGGGACAAGCAGGCGGTTTCGGCGCTGATGATCGCGCCGCTGGTGTTCGACTGGGGTGCTGGATTTTCGCGGGTGCTGATCCTGATTCCGCTCACCCATATCCGCGAGCCCGGCGCCATCGCTCGCGCCTGGCGCGAGCAACGCAAGACGGCGATCATCATCGGCGTGCTGAGCCCGCTTTCGTACATCCTGGTGCTGACGGCGATGGTCACCACACCGGTCAGCTACATCGCACCGGCGCGCGAATTGTCGATCCTGTTCGCCGCCCTGCTCGGTGCACACGCATTGAAAGAAGGCGACGCCCGCCGCCGCACGTTGGCTGCACTCGGCATGATTCTCGGTGTGAGCGGTCTTGCACTTGGTTGAGAAAGGTCTGACTACGTGTAGTTGCAGTGTGGTTCGACAAGCTCACCACGAACGGAATCAACAGCTTACCGTTCCTCCTGAGCCTGTCGAAGGACTGAATCAGAAGTTCCTCAAAACTGTCGTCAACTGGTCGAGCGTATAATTTTCACTATGAATCACACCCATCCACATGCCGCGCCATCGAATTGCCCGCATGGCGCCGTGCACGCACCGCTGACTCCCGCCAAGGCGGCAGATCAGCACGACCATGATCACGCACATGGTCACAGCCACGGCCACGATCACGCACATGGGCACGGGCATCATCACGACCACCGCGCCACCGACAAGTCCGCGCTGCGCTTTGCCTTCATCATCACCGTCAGCACCATGGTGCTGGAAATCGTCACCGGCATGATCACGCACTCGCTGGCGCTGGTGTCGGACGGCATCCACATGTTCACGCACGCCTTTGCGCTGGCGCTGAGCTGGGGCGCCATCATCCTGGCGGCGCGGCCGGCCAACCTGGAAAAGACCTTCGGCTATTACCGCGTCGAAGTGGTGGCCGCCTTCGTCAACGGCCTCACTATCCTGCTGTCCGCCGTGTGGATCGTGGTGGAAGGCATCACCCGGGTGATCGTGCCGGAGCCGATCGACATCGGCGTAACGCTCGGCGTGGCGGTGTTCGGCCTCGTCATCAACCTCATCACCGGCATGATCCTGATGCGTGCCGACCAGACCGACCTCAATATCCGCTCATCGTTCCTGCACATGCTAACCGACGCCCTGTCGTCGGTGGCGATCATCATCGGCCTGCTGGTGATCCGCTACACCGGCTGGACCGCCATCGACCCGCTGATCGCGCTGATGGTAGCGGTGGTGATCACACGCTGGTCGTGGGGGCTGCTGCGCAGCTCGCTGCACATCCTGCTGGAAGGCTCACCCATCAACGTGAAGGAACTCGCCAAATACGTGATGGACAAGTATCCGGAAGTCCACGATGTGCACGACGTGCATATCTGGCAGATTTCACAGCGCTTTAACTGCCTGACCGCGCATCTCACCATCTCGTCGGCCGACTTCGCCCATTACCCGGCGCTGGTCGCGAAAATCAACGAGGATTTGCGCGAGAAATTCGACATCGGGCATACGAATTTTCAGCCGGAGTGGGGCTAGGAAGTAATTTTGGCATGACTAACTGCTATCGGCCAGGAGCGGACTTCCTAGCGGCCCCCTAAACCTTTCATACCGGTCATACAGAAGTTAGCTAAACATTTGTCCGGTAATTTACTCATGACATCGAATTCAATCACGAGCGCCTTCTCTGAGGCAGCAACACAGCTGGGGTTCGGGTTCAAGCCAGGCTTCGCGCTCAAACTTCCGAATGGCGGAGTAATTGGCACCCTCGGCTTAGTTGTCAACTTCGGCTCCAATCTCGGAACTCTGTTGTTTGCGGAGTCGTCACGTCCTTCGAAGATTGAGCAAGACCAAATCAAAGATGCCGGCTACTATTATTCGCTTCTGTTCCCCCACTATTCCAAATTTGATGAACGCTTGTTCGAAGATACCTTGAATGACTGGGGATACTTTGGTTCTGAAGTACAGCGACCTGAGTGGTACACCGGCAAATCATGGGACTTGTAACGGCCAAGAGTGGTCGTTCGCGCCCGTCGGCCAATTCGCCCGCTAGCTGTCGTTCGTGGAGCCCGCGTGATCAAAATTGACACATCGCCAATTCAATATGGATCCTATCTTGATGAAAAATCATTTTTTACATGGGCGCAGGAAATATCCTGTGTGACCGGTGTTGATGGTGGTTGGCTTCACATCAGGTCGAAACGAATTTCCGAGGCTGATCTGCGGGACCTCGTTGCGATCATGCACAGATACAGTCTTCCTATGAGGCAGTTACAGCAATTCTGTAATAGCAAGAATGAACACTGGTTTCGGTCTAAGAAAATGTACTGGCATAGCGATGTTTTCGGAAATTCCTGATCGTAACCGGATCGACAACAATCGGCCAATGGGAGACATTCAATATTTCGCGAATTGAATGTCATTCCACTCCGCCAAGAAAACTAAACGCGAGCTATTTAAGCCAAGAGCCATGAAAAGAAGGAAGCTAATTGCGTTGCTTGGCGTGCCTG
>CAZCKI010000163.1:0-411 GCA_964498815.1 uncultured Burkholderiales bacterium | reverse complement strand
GCTCTTTGCCCCCAGAGCGAACTACATCTTTCGAGCATATTTTTTCCCGGGTAGTTTCTCCACACTTTACGGCTACCCTATCGTCGATCCGCCTGAACATTACACGGGAGTCTGGACACACTACGCTTACACTGGTGATCCGATAGCTTTTTTGACTTTCGAGGACGGAGACAGACTGGGGAAGCAGGTGTATTTACGGGAAGATGGAACTCCATATCTTGTGCGGTACTTAAACCACCAAGGTTGGGAACGAGACGACCTTAATCTTGGCACACCTCCATTTCGCGTTATGCCTTGGTACTTTCCTCAGCGCTGGCTGAACCCCACTCTTGCGCGCCAGTACTCCGAAGTTAAGCCCTTCGATACGCCCTCAAGTGACGCGGTATCGGGCAAGACTGAGCACGGGGCGCG
>CAZCKI010000162.1:1478-7506 GCA_964498815.1 uncultured Burkholderiales bacterium | reverse complement strand
CTCGCGCAGGGTGACGCGCCGGTCGGTTTTCGACGTGCGTTTGTCGACGTGCACCAGTCGCGGGATATCGATTTTGTGGACAGGAGAGGCCATGGCCGCACTATAGCGAGTTTTGGGGTTTCCCGCTATGAACCAACGCACTTGCCAGCGCATTTGCCAACCCGCCGAGCAAATCGATCAACGCCGACGCCCGGCTGCGGGTTAGCGACTGGGGCGCCGCCTCGTCGAGGTACGCCCGCCAGCCCATTTCCAGTTGCAAGGCGTGGATACCCTCCTCCGGCCTGCCGTAGTGCCGGGTGATGTAGCCACCCTTGAAACGGCCGTTCACCACCAGCGAGAAGCGCGACTGGCCCGACAGCGCCTGGATGGCGCTTGCCTGCACCAGCGGGCCGCAGCTGGCGCCTTCGGCGGTGCCGAGATTCAGGTCCGGCAAGCGACCTGCGAAAAAACGCGGGGCGACGCTGATGATCGAGTGGCCGTCGAGCAGGATGCAGTAGCCGTGGAGTGCATGGATGCGTTCGATTTCGGCGGCCAGCACGGCGTGATAGGGCCGCCAGTAGGTGGCGATGCGCGCGTCGATCTCCCCGGCGTCGGGCGCCTCGCCATCAGGATAGATCGGCTGTTCGGCAAAAGTACTGGTTGGGCAGATTTCGGTGTTATCGGCGCCGGGATAGAGCGCTTTGCCGTCCGGGTCGCGGTTGAGGTCGGCCACGTAGCGCGAGTGCGTGGCCGCCATCAGCGTGGCGCCCATCGCCGGCACGAAGTCGTAAAGCTTGTCGACGTGCCAGTCGGTATCGAACAGCGCCTGCCCTTGCGGCGTGAAGCGGGCCTGGATGTCCTCGGGCACGTAGGTGCCGCAGTGCGGCACGTTGACAATCAGCGGCGCGTTCCCGCGAGCAAGCGTCCACAATTCAGGCATGGCGCACCGCTCCGCCGAACACGGTCAGGGTGGGGCGAAGGCCGCCCAGCCAGTAGCAAAGCTCGGCCGGCGATTCAGCGCGCCACAGGCAGAAATCGGCGCGCTTGCCCGCCGCGATCTCGCCGCGGTCCGCCAGGCCCAAGGCGCGCGCGGCGTTCACGGTGACGCCGCGCAACACTTCCAGCGGCGTCAACCGGAATAACGTGCACGCCAGGTGCATATTGGCCAGCAGCGAGACGATCGGCGAGGAGCCGGGATTGAGATCGCTCGCCACCGCGATCGGCACTTGGTGGCGGCGAAGCAGGTTGATCGGCGGCAACTGCTTTTCGCGCAGGAAGTGGAAAGCGCCGGGCAGCAATACCGCCACCGTACCCATCTCTGCCATTCTCTTCACGCCCGCTTCGTCCAGGTATTCGAGGTGATCGGCCGACAGGGCACGATAGTCCGCGGCAAGCTCGGCGCCGCGCTGGTTGGAAAACTGCTCGGCATGCAGCTTGAGCGGTAGGCTGTGCGCTTCGGCGGCCTGGAATACGCGCTCGGTCTGTTCGCGGCTGAAGCCGACATTGTCGCAATAGGCGTCCACCGCATCGCTCAACTTGGCCACCGCCGGCAATATCTTTTCGCAGACAAAGTCGATGTACTGGTCGGCGCGCCCGGCGTATTCCGGCGGCACGGCGTGTGCGCCCAGGAAGGTGGTCCTGACCGCCACCGGCAGCGATGCGCCGAGGCGGCGCGCGACCTGCAGGATTTTTTTCTCGGTGGCGACATCGAGGCCGTAGCCCGACTTGATTTCGACGGTGGTGACACCCTCCGCCATCAGGGCGGCGACGCGCTCCGCGGCGGATACATACAACTCTTCCTCCGATGCGGCACGGGTCGCGCGCACGGTCGATACGATGCCACCTCCGGCGCGAGCGATGTCTTCGTAACTCGCACCCCGCAATCGTTGCTCGAATTCGTTGGCGCGATTTCCGGCGAACACCAGGTGCGTGTGGCAATCGATCAACCCGGGGGTCAGCAGCGCGCCCCGGCAGTTGTGCTCGATTTCGGACGTTGCCGCCGGCGGCAGGTCCCGATCAGGTCCCAGCCAGGCGATCTTCCCGCCTTGCAAGGCAAGGCTGCCGTCCTCAATGAAGCCGGCTCCCTCGCCTTGCAGGGTGGCGATGCGGGCGTGGCGGTAAAGTGCATCGAAGCGCATGTCGTTTCGGCCTGGGAAACGGGCGGGATCAAAGCAACCCCGGCCGCAGATATGACATGATACTGAACATTATTCGCCCCCCGGAGCCCGCCATGCGTCAAGCACCACGCCTCGTCGTCCTTTTCCTGCTTTCCGCGTTTACTGTCGCTGCCGCTTTTTCCACCATGGCCGCCGACTCGATCACCGCCGTCAAGGCCAAGCGTCTGCTCGACGTCAACACCGGCAAGTGGATCGACCAGCCGGTGGTGCTGATCAAGGGCGAGCGCATCGACGCGGTCGGCAGCAATCTGGCCGTTCCGGCCGGCGCCACCGTCATCGACCTGGGCGGTGCGACGCTGCTGCCGGGGCTGATCGATATGCATACGCACATCACCGGCAACCCGGAAGACATCGGCTATTCCTCGATCGCCATTTCCATCGGCCGCGAGACCCTCTACGGCGCGCGCAACGCCAAGACCACTTTGGAAGCGGGTTTCACCAGCATCCGCAACCTCGGCGCGGGAAACTATACCGACGTGGCGCTGCGCGACGCTATCGACGCGGGCGATGTGCCGGGTCCGCGCATGCAGGTATCCGGTCCCGCGCTCGGCATCACCGGCGGCCATTGCGACGACACGATGCACGCGCCGCAGTTCAAGATCGAGGAGGAAGGTGTCGCCGACGGCAATGCGGCGGTGATGAAAAAAGTCCGCGAAGTGATCAAGTATGGCGCCAGCGTAATCAAGATTTGCGCGACCGGCGGCGTGCTGTCGTTCCGCGACGATCCGCAGGCTTCGCAATACACGTTGGAGGAGATGCAGACCATCGTCCGTGAAGCGCACCGCCTCGGCCGCAAGGTGGCGGCGCACGCGCATGGCGGCGACGGCATCAAGCTCGCGGTGGAAGCCGGGGTCGATTCGATCGAACACGGCTCCTACATCGACGCGGCCGGCATCCAGACCATGAAGGCGCACGGCACCTATCTGGTGCCGACCTCCTATCTCGGCGACTGGTTCCTGGAAAACGCCGAGCGCCTGAAGATCCCGGCGCCTATCGTCGTCAAGGCCAGGACCGTGCTGCCGCTGTCGCGCAAAAACCTTGCCGTCGCGTTTCGCGAGGGCGTGCTGGTGGCGTTCGGCACCGATGCAGCCGTCTATCCACACGGCCTCAATGCAAGAGAGTTTTCCATCTACGTGAAAATGGGTATGACGCCGCTGGCGGCGATCCAGTCGGCCACCGTCAACGCCTCCCGCTTGCTGGGCTGGACCGACCGCGTCGGTTCGGTCGAAAAAGGCAAGTTCGCCGACCTGATCGCGGTGAAGGGCGACCCGCTGCAAGACGTAAGCGAACTCGAGCACGTACAGTTCGTGATGAAGGGCGGACAGGTGGTGAAGCGAGTCGCGCCTTGACCTGCAAGCTACGCCGCACCCTGCGGCTTGCGGCGCCGGCTCTGCTGTGCGCGTCGCTGCTGATCGGTGCGACCTTGCCGGCAGGCGCAATCGCCACCGACGCCGACATCGAGAAGGTCCTCGCCGATCGCGTTGACGTCGCCAAGAAAAATGTCGGCATCGTCGTCGGCATCGTCGACGACAGCGGCAGCCGCGTGATCAGGCATGGCAGCGCCGGCAACGGCAAACCGCTCGACGGCGACAGCGAATTCGAAATCGGCTCGATCAGCAAGGTCTTTACGGCGCTGGTGCTGGCCGACATGATCGAACGCGGCGAGGTTCAGCTCGACGACCCGATCGGCAAGTATTTGCCCGAAGACATCAAGGCGCCCGAGCGTACCGGCAAGGCCATCACTTTGCGGCATCTCGCCACCCATACGTCCGGCCTGCCGCGACTGCCGACCAACTTTGCGCCGAAAGACCCCACCAACCCATACGTCGATTACGACGCCGGCAAAATGCTGGCCTTTCTCGGCGGCTACTCGCTGACGCGCGATCCGGGCGAGCGCTACGAGTATTCCAACTACGGAGTAGGCTTGCTCGGCTATCTGCTGGCGCGCCGCGCCGGTAGCGACTACGCAACGCTGATCCGCACGCGCATCCTGCAGCCGCTGGAGATGAACGATACCGCCGTGGTGTTGAACACGGCGCAGCGCGCGCGTCTCGTCCAGGGCCACGACAGCAACGGCAAAATCGTTCCGGGCTGGGACTTCGACGCGCTGGCCGGCGCCGGCGCGATCCGCTCGACAGCCAACGATATGTTGAAATTCATGGCGGCACAACGCGGCAAAAAGAAGTCGCCGCTGCAGGCGGCGATGGCGCGGTCGCAACGCGAACTGCAGGACATCGGCGGGCCGGAGCGCCAGATCGGCCTCGGCTGGCACATCAACTGGCAATTCGGTAACCGCTTCGTGTGGCATAACGGCGGTACCGGCGGATTCAGAAGCTTTGCCGGGCTCACCGTCGAGGGCGGAGTGGTGGTGCTGTCCAATCAGCAGACCAGCGTGGACGACATCGGTTACCACCTGCTCGACGAGCGCGCGGCTCTGACCAAATATGACGCACCGCGCGTGCGCACCGCCGTCAAGATCGATCCCGCCGTCCTCGATAGTTACGCCGGCCAGTACCAGCTGGCGCCGGATTTCGTCATCAGCTTCCAGCACGAAGGCGAAAAATTCATGACGCAGGCGACGCGCCAGCCGAAATTCGAGGTATTTGCCGAAAGTGAGACCGAATTCTTTTTGCAGGCCGTCGATGCGCAGATCACCTTCGTACGCAATGCCTACGGCAAACCGACTCACATCGTCCTGCACCAGGGCGGCCGCGATATCGAGGCGCGTCGCATCGGCGAATTCGCAGTACCTATCGACAAGACGGCGCGGCGCAAGCTGGCGCCCGCGTCGCTCGCCAGGTATGCCGATGAACTCGAGAATCGCGGCTACGCCAATGCACGCCGGGTGTACGACGAATTCCAGATCGAGCCGGATTTCCGTTTCAACGAATTTGCCGTCAACGGCTGGGGGGTCGCGCTACTGCGCGATTTCCGCGCCGACGGGCTGGAGCTCCTCAATTTGAACGCGAGCCTCAATCCGCGCAGCGTCACTGCGCAGGAAAGCCTGGGCTACGCCTACCGCATTGGCGGCGACAACGACACGGCCTTGCGCTACTACCGCCGCGCGCTGGACATCGACCCAGGACTCGCCAGCGCCACGCGCGCCATCGACATGCTGCAACGAAAGGTCGTGACGCTGGATGCTGCACCGTTGCAAAGTTGCGTCGGCGAGTATGAGGTGGCGACCAATGTGAATATCAGCATCACGGTTCGCGAAGGGAAATTGTTCATGCGAAACGAGGCGCAGCCGCCGGTCGAATTTACCGCCGAGAGCGAGCGCGTGTTTTTCGCCACCACCCTCCTTGCGCAGCTCACTTTCTTCAATGATGCTGCGGGCAAGATAACGCACCTGGTACTCAACCAGGGCGGCAGAGACACCAAGGCGGTGCGCTTGTTCTAGCACCGCGCCCGGCTGTCACAAGACTTTCACGTAGACGGCCTAGCATGCGGGGCCATGGATCTCATCTTGTGGCGTCACGCCGACGCCCACCCGGGCGAACCCGACCTGGACCGCGCACTGACCGGCAAGGGCCGACGGCAGGCCGCTTTGATCGCCGTGTGGCTGGAGAAGCACCTGCCCGAATCGGCGCGCATCCTGGCGAGTCCGGCCGTTCGCGCGGTGGAAACTGCCGAATCGCTCGGCAGGAAATTCAAGGTGATAGCAGACCTGGCGCCCGGCGCGCAGGCGGCCGTCCATCTGGCCGCCGCCGATTGGCCCGACAACCGTCACCCGGTGGTGCTGGTCGGGCATCAGCCTGCATTGGGACGACTCGCCGCCTTGCTGATGTTCGGCGAAGAGCAGGAGCTCAGCATGCGCAAGGGCTCGGCGTGGTGGCTTACGAATCGCTCGCGCGAGGACGGACACAAGGTAG
>CAZCKI010000162.1:0-1468 GCA_964498815.1 uncultured Burkholderiales bacterium | reverse complement strand
AGTGCTACGGGCTGCTGTGTGTCCCGAATACCTGTAGATGCGGTAGCGGTGTTGGCAGGGACCTGCGAGCGGCGGATGAGGTCGTAGAACTGACGCGTACAGTTTTCCCAGGTGAAACGGCTGGCCGATTCCGCCACCGTGGCTCGCGGCAATTTCAATGCCTTGAGGCAGGCCGCGCGCAGATCATCCTCCAGCACGCCGCCCCTGCCGTTGTCCACTACATCGATCGGGCCCGGCACGGGGAACGCTGCCACCGGCGTACCGCACGCCATCGCTTCGAGCAACACCAGGCCGAAGGTATCGGTGAGGCTGGGGAACACGAACACGTCAGCGGACTGGTAGTAGCGTGCCAGTTCCTGCGGCGTCTTCAGGCCAAAATACGAGACACTCGGATACTTCGCCTTCAATTCGGCCAACTGCGGCCCGATGCCGACCACCCACTTGCTGCCGGGCAGGTCGAGTCTGAGGAAAGCTTCGATGTTTTTTTCGACGGCGACGCGGCCTACATACAGGAAGATCGGCTGGGTCACCCCGGTCGTCAGCGCGGAATTGCGTTCGGCCGGGCGAAAGATGGTTGGCTCGACGCCGCGCGACCAGTCTTCGAGCTGGCCGATGTTGCGTGCTGCCAATTCACGTTTTACCGCCGGGGTCGGCACCATGACCGCACGCGATGGCCCGTGGAACCAGCGTATCCACGCGTAGCTGATCGCCAGCGGCAGGCGGCAACGGGCGTAGATGTATTCGGGAAACTTGGTGTGGTAGGCGGTGTTGAACGGCAGGCCGCGCGCGACGCAGTAGTTGCGTGCGGCGAGCCCGAGCGGGCCTTCGGTGGCGATGTGAATGTAGTCTGGGGCCAGGTCCGCGAGGGTCTTTCTCACCTTGCGGCCGGGAAACAGCGACAGGCGGATATCGGGATAGGTGGGACAAGGCAGGGTGCGAAAACCCTTGGGAGAGAGTACGTGGACTTCGACACCCAGCTTTTCCAGTTCGCGCCGCGTCGCCAGTAGAGTATTCACGACTCCGTTCACCTGCGGCGACCATGCATCGGTAACGATGATCAGTTTCATTCCGCCCCCTGTGGAGAAAGTTCGACTTCGGGCATCCACGCCGTACTGGCGGCATGGCGGATTTGGTGCCAGTGCACCAGCTTCAATTCACCCTCGAAAGTCTCGACCAGCGCCGAAAGACTTTCCACCCAGTCGCCGTCGTTGCAATACAGCACGCCGTTGATTTCACGGATTTCCGGCTGGTGGATGTGGCCGCAAACGATGCCGTCCATATTGCGCGACCTGGCCTCGCGTGCCAGCGCCACCTCGAACGCGGTGATGTAGCTCACTGCATTCTTCACTTTGTGCTTCAGGTACTGGGACAGAGACCAGTACGGCAGGCCCAGGTGCCGCCGCGCCCAATTGAACCACTGGTTCAATTTCAGCGTAAGGCCGTACATGTGGTCACCCAGGAAGGCCAG
>CAZCKI010000161.1:6154-7538 GCA_964498815.1 uncultured Burkholderiales bacterium | reverse complement strand
GGATTTGTGGATCCTCCAGCAGCTGGCGAATCGCCTCGGTCTCCAGTGGAACTACCAAGGTGAAGAGAGCGGTGTCGCCGAAGTGTACGAAGAAATGCACATCGCGCAGGACTCGATCAGCGGCATCAGTTGGGATCGCCTCAACCGCGAATCCTCGGTCACCTACCCCTGCAAGGACGACAACGATCCCGGCCAGCCGGTGGTGTTCATCGAGGATTTCCCCACCCAGTCCGGTCGCGCCAAATTTGTCCCCGCCGACATCATCCCCGCCAACGAGCGGCCCGATACCGAATACCCCTTCGTGCTCATCACCGGCCGGCAATTGGAACACTGGCATACCGGCTCCATGACCCGGCGCGCCACCGTGCTCGACGCCATCGAGCCCGAAGCCGTCGTCAGCATGAACCCCATGGACATGCGCAAGGTCGGCGTGCACGCCGGCGAAGACGTCACCGTCGAATCGCGCCGCGGCAAGGTCGGCATCATGGTGCGCGCGGACGAAGGCACACCGGTCGGGAGCGTCTTCATTCCGTTTGCGTATTACGAAGCGGCGGCCAATATGCTCACCAATCCCGCGCTCGATCCGTTCGGCAAAATCGCCGAGTTGAAATACTGCGCGGTGAAGGTCACCAAGGGTGGGGCGCCGGAGGCGCTGTCGAGTTATGGTGGGGGCAAGGCGTTTCTCGCAGAAGGCAAAGCAGCTGCGGAGTAGTCGCGAAGCCGGCCAAATAACCACCGTCGCCCCGGATGTAGTCCGGGGCCCAAGTTTCGTCGACAAAAGACACAGTCAAATTGGGTCCCGGCCTTCGCCGGGACGACAGCTTCTCAATTTGAATGCCGGCACAGATCGCCATCACCCGGCGTGTCGCCTAACGCGGTAACATACGTCCAATCCCCACCGCAACGAGAGCGCCCCCATGAACATCACCATCGAACAACTCGCCGAAGTCCTCGCCGGCATCTCCCGCGCGCAGACGGCCATCATCGACGCCGTCGAGAGCAACACCGGCGGCTGGCGCAATACGCACTTCAATCCCAAGATCACCACGGCGGCCAACCTGCGCCTCAAAGACGCGCGCCTGGTGGACATCCCCTCTCGGATACTCATGCGCAATCAAACCCGCGTGCCGATGACCACCGAACAGATCATCAAAGACCTGCAAACCGCGATCGGCGGTGCTGCGCCCGCGGCCCCGGCGGCCGCCGCCGCAGCGCCCGCTGCCGTCGCCTCCACGGTGCCGGGGGATGACGAATTGAATTTTTTTAAAAACTAGCGACACCTGAAATAATTCAACCGTTCGTGGTGAGCCTGTCGAACCACGTAACAGGCTGATGCCGGTGAATGATTTGCCATGCCCTCCCTTCGACAAGCTCAGGGCCATCG
>CAZCKI010000161.1:0-6054 GCA_964498815.1 uncultured Burkholderiales bacterium | reverse complement strand
CGTGGCCACCGTTTAGTGCCGAACACGCAGCGATCTAAAATTCTTACCCTAGTTCGCTATGCCCTCCCTTCGACAAGCTCAGGGCAGTCGGAAAGACAAGCTCAGAGCCTGCCCCGGCATGCTTGAAGCCGGGGGCGAACGGTAGTCTTTTTGGCACAGGTAAAAGTCAGTCCGTTCGTGGTGAGCCCGTCGAACCACACAATGGGCTGAGGCAGCATGCCCACTCCCTTTGCCCAATCTCCAGCCCCCCCAAAAGCCAAACCAAACAAAAAGTCCCCCACCCCTAGGGGAAACCCTGTCACACCGGGAAAAAAGGGAGTACCGTTCGTAGTGAGCGTGTCCAACAAAACGAAGAACACTCCCATCCCGCCACAAACCGATGCCGAAAGCCACCTTCGCCCACATCGGAGAAATCAAAGCCCTGATCGGGCAGGAAATCGCCGTCGGCGAGTGGTTCGAAGTCAGCCAGCAGCGCATCACCCGTTTCGCCGTCGCCACCGACGACCACCAGTGGATCCACACCGACCCCGTCCGCGCCGCGAAGGAATCGCCCTTCGGCGGCGCCATCGCGCACGGCTACCTCACGCTCTCGCTGATCCCTGCGCTGTTCAGCGAAGCGATCGAAATCGACGGCCTACACCTCGGCATCAACTACGGCCTCAACAAAGTGCGCTTCACCGCCCCGGTGCGCGCCGGCAGCCGAGTGCGGCTGCGCATCACCCCGAACAAGATCGAAGACATCAAGGGCGGCTACCAGATCACCTGGGGCACCGTGATGGATCTGGAAAACAGCGCGCCGCCGGCGTTGGTAGCCGAGATTATTGTGCGGCGATATACCTGAGCTGTCGCCCTCGGTGGCGGCGGCAAGCGCTGTCAGGCGGCAAGGCAGGCGGCGCCCTGCAGCGATTGCGCCAGGTATTTCGCCAGCGCGGCGCTGATCGGTTGCTGTTCGGCATTCTCAAAATAGGTATAGCCGGGCGAAGGATTGACCTCGAAGCAAGTCCAGCTGCCGTCGGGTGAAAGGCGCAAATCGATGCCGGAGAAGGCGAGGCCCAGCGACTTCGACAGCGCGAGGCATTTATCGGCGACATCATCGGGCAGCTCGACGGTCTCGATGCGGGTATCGCCGTCGTAGCGATAGTCCGCCGAGTCCGACCGGATCCTCGAGACAAAGAGCCTCTCCCCCAGCACGTGGACGCGATGGTCGACGCCTTCGACATACTCCTGGAATTGGGTCGGGCACCATTTCACATCGTCGAAGCGATGGTCGTCCTGGTCGGTCAATTCGGCGACGATGCTGCGCTGGCTGCTGATCGATTTGTAAATGACGCGCTTGCGGTCGCGGAAATAGTCGCGTGCCTGCCGCGGGTCGGTGGTCAGGATGGTATCCGGGACGCGAAACCCGCATTGCCGGATCAGCGCCATCTGATACGGTTTGGAATTGTTGGATCCGGCGGCGGAAGGCCGGCTGATCACGCGGCACGCGGCAATTTCCGCCCAGGCATACATCGATTCCTCGAAACGGGCCGCCTGCCGGCTTTCCTCGCCGGCGGGATCGCAGTCGTCGAGAATTCCGGATTGGCGAAGATCGTAGGGCCGCACATAGAGCGCGCCGACGCGATCGATGTCGAGTGAAAAATGCGGCGTGCGCAGCATGCCCCCAACGCGGTCCGCCACGGCCAGGTCGAGCGTGCAGCCGAACACATCCTGCTGGTCCACCACCAGCACCGGGACTTCGGCCAGCTGCAAGTGGCGATAGACGCGATCCAGCGGACCATCGTTGCGCAGGCCCCACAACACCACCACATCGCTAGTCATGGTGGAAATGGCCGCAGAGCGCATCGAACACCGGCGGATCGCCAAGATTGGGCATGCAACTAAGGTGAGAGACCGACAGCCGGCCATCCGTATCTGTAAACGACGCCTCCAGAAAGACGTTACCGGCGAGCTTTGCGAGTTGCAGCACCTTTGCCTCCAGTCGCGGGAGATCGGAGGCAACCACACGACCGGCAAGCACCCGCACGCTGCCTGCGCCGGGACCCAAGCCCGCCGCCGCCGGGCGGCTCGACGCCCCGCCGGCTGCCGCTTCGCCCGCTGCGCGCTCATAGCCGAAGGGCGAGGCCAACAGGCTTGGCGAGACCGGCAGCGCCACCTTCCGGCACGCCATCACCCATTGCTCGCGGCGCCAGTGCATGCCCGCCAGGTTGAATGCCGAGGGCGGGTTGACGACCGGGCAGGGCAGCGCCGACAGCACATAAAAAAGGAATGCCGTCATTTCCCCCGCCGCGTAACGCCGATGCGACGGCTCGACGTTGAACAACTCGTGATCGGCAACGAACGAGACCAGGGTCACGACCCCCTCGATATCGCCGACACCGAATCGCCGGCCGCCGGCGACCAGCGTCGATGCCGGAAAATCGCCGTGGCGGATGTGCCAGCCCTCGGTGGAGAGGTCGGCAACGGTCAGCAAGACGGCCCCTTGCCCGGGCCATCTTGCCACCGCCTGCACGGCAACTTCGTCGAACCGGCTGGCGAGCACCAGCACCATTATTTTCTCTTGCCGGGGCTTTTCGTCACCTTCTTGCCGACGGCAGGACGTTCCGTGGCCTTGATGAAAGGCGCGCCCTTGGCCGCCTGGGCATCCAGCGCTCGCGCGCGGGCTTGTGCCGACAGGGTGTCGACCGTGTGCAGGCGCATGGGATCGATACCCTCGGCAAAGTTCTTCGGATTCTCGACCAGGTCCTTGTCTTTTTCCTTGATCTCTTTGTGCTCCTTGAGCTCCTTCTCCTTGAATTCCTTGTGCTCCTTGAGCTCCTTTTCCTTGAAGTCCTTGATGTCCTTTTCCTTGAACTCCTTGTGTTCCTTGTGCTCCTTGATGGCCTCCTTGATCATCTCCTTGATGTGCACCTTGCCGACGTGATCGATGATGTCCTTCATTTGCGTCTTCGGGTGCAGGAACTGGTTCCACCACATTTCGACCAAGCCGTGGATCTGGTAGAAATAGGTGCTTTGCGGCGAATGCAGCTGGCCGATAAAGGGCTCGTTGTAAACGGCCGCCACCGCACCGTGGATCCAGTTGTGGATCGTCGTTTCGACAAAAATCCCCAGCGCATCGTCGTTGGCGAAGGCCGGGTTGTTGGTGGTGATGCGCGTTTCCGACGCGGCCAGGTCGACACCGTTTGCGACCGGCCAGCCGGTCAGCGGAACCTTGAGCGCGACCGGGATGGCGCTCCACGCGGCAAGTTGCGCCAGTGGAATCACATTGCCGTGCATATTGTTCCACGCCATGAACTGATTCACCATGTCGTGATGGAACTGGAAAAATTCCCGCCCGGAATTGGGCGTGCCCTGGGCGTATTGCCGCGACGGAAAACCGTGCATGCCGCCCGCCGTATGCCAGGCGTGATGCCGATTCATCATTTCGATCAATACCGGGTCTGTCTGGAACTGGGTGATGGTTGCCATGTTGTACTTCTCCTGTGGTTGGATATTCTTCAGCGAGTATTTGGAACACGCCCCGCGCCGCGCCGCGACATCGCACGCCGTCAGGCATGCCTGGACGGACGAGCGAAAACCTTCGGCTCTCCCGGCGGCGGCGGCGAAGACGCTTCTTTGCCCGGCGATACCTTGACCAGCTGCGCTGGACCTATCGGCGTGCATCGGCTGCGCCCGCAATCGCATCCTTTTTATACGCCCCGAAAAATGCAAAGTAACCTACCTACACAGGTAGGAAATGCATTGTCGATTTCGCGCTTTTGTCGCGAAATGGGCGGCGGTTTGGCGCTCGCGCCGCGTGTGCCGTGGGCCAGGGCGACAGCTTCTTGCATGGCCATTGCGCAGTACGCTAACGTTCTCTCCCGCACATCACCGTCTGCAAAGACCCGCTACACTAGCCAAATGAAAAAACACCTCCTCCCCCTCATCGCCCTCGCAACACTCCTTCTCACCGCCTGCGCCACCTACGACGAGCGCCTCATCCCGCCCCCACCCAACACCGACACCGACCTGCAAGGCACCTGGGTGGTGAAGGTGGCCGAGCTGGGGGGCAAGCGCTTTCCGGTGTTGAACGGCTATGAGCTCATCATCCGCGGCACCCGCTACGACGTCGGCGCCCCCGGCAAACCCAACGACCACGGCAAGCTCACGTTCTTCGGCGACGAACTCGCCGGCCAGCCGCGCCGCATGGACGTCATCGGCGAAGACGGCCCCAACCAGGGCAAGCGCTACCCCTCCATCTACCGCCTGCAAGGCCGCGACCTCGAAATCTGCTACGACCTAACCCAAAAAGACCGCCCCACCGACTTCGCCAGCCGGGAGGGGACGATGGTGTTGCGGGTGGTGTACGGGAAGAAATGAGCGGTCGTCCGGAGAAATCAGGGCAAGCGCTACCCCTCCATCTACCGCCTGCAAGGCCGCGACCTCGAAATCTGCTACGACCTAACCCAAAAAGACCGCCCCACCGACTTCGCCAGCCGCGAAGGCACGATGGTGTTGCGGGTGGTGTACGCGAGAAAGTAGGGGGTGCCAATCGTGACAAGCAAGAAGAAAACGAAACGTCTACAGACTGCCGGTTGGAAAGTAGGCGACGCCAAAGACTTTTTGCAACTAACCGATGCCGAGGCTGCAGAGGTCGAGCAAAAACTTGAATCGCAAAGCGCCAAAACCGAAATGCCAATAAAGCCAAAAATGGATCTGGAAGAATTGCGTGCTATACGCGCATTGTCCCCAAAGGTAAAAACGTCACACGTTGAGCTAATACGCAAAATGCGAGATGGCGAGATCGAAGAATAGCCTTCGAGCGGTAGTAGTAAGTACTCGCAAATAACAAAAAAGAGAAACTGTCGCCCCGGCGAAGGCCGGGGCCCAATTTAACCTTCTTCTCCTAGCCAAGAAACTTAGGCCCCGGACTAAATCCGGGGCGACATCGTAGTGCTTTTCCCAGTCCAAAATGCAACAAGCCCGAAAATTCCGGGCTTGTTTTCAACTACTTACTAGGTCCGTCGTCCCCGCGAAGGCGGGGACCCAGCGTCGTTGCCTTTTCCTAAAATCCGTTCGTCCTGAGCCTGCTTTTCCGATAGCCCTGAGCTTGCCGAAGGGAGGATGGACCAAATCAGGCACTAACTCGTGGGCGCGAACTACCTCCGCCCATGCCCATGCCAACCGCCACCCCTACTCCAACAACACCCCCCACGGAACACATACCCCAACCCCACCCCAACGGCTAAAGCAGGCCACACCGGATCGTAGTAATAGCTCGAAGGGTAATACGTCCGCACCGGGTAATACGCCGGCTCCACATACACCGGCTGCTGGTACACCACCTGCGGCGGGCTATACACCACCTGCGGCGAAGACGAGATCACCTCGCCCGGCGAATACAGCGGCTGCGGCGAAACCTGGCTGGAAGACTGCGCCCCCACCGGCTGGATTTCCAGCTCGATCGTCGGGCCGGGCGGGAAGGGCAGCTGCACCGTGCCCTGCTTCCCCGCATATTCATAAACCACCTTGTACCCGATCAAGCGGTCTTCCGTCACATTGGCCGTGGTGCAGCTCTGCCGGCCGGCCGAATCGTTGGCGCAAGTCGTCTTCGGCTCCGTCACCCGCTTCAATACCGGCGTGCTCGAAACCACCTTCCCCACCTCCGCCGCCGCCACCACACCCGACACCAAGCCCGAAACCACCAGGGCCGAAACCAACATGAGCTTTTTCATGACCGTACCTCCTAAAACAACAATAACCGTATTTCCGATTGCCCTGAGCCCGTCGAAGGGCCTGAGCCTGTCGAAGGACCCCCGCGAAGGCGGGAACCCAGCGTCGTTGCACTTGCCCTTCCCCGGATTCAGTCCGGGGCCCAAGTTGCCCTGCTTTAACCCCTTCTCCCTTTGGAGAAGGCGGGGATGAGGGTGAACTTGTTGCCTTTGCCCTTAACCCCTTCTCCCTTGGGAGAAGGCGGGGGTGAGGGTGCATTTGCCCTCGCTTTTCCCGCTCTACCGCTCTTCCGTACGTCCTGAGCCTGCTTTTCCGACTGCCCTGAGGTACCGAAGGGAGGATTAC